>JBAVYC010000270.1:0-7329 GCA_049698595.1 Desulfobacterales bacterium
TCCTGCTCAAGGTTAACCTATTATCAGCCAAAGAGCCGGAAAAGGCCGTGACCACGCACCCTGAATTGGTAAGAGCTGTGGCTAAGGCTTCCAAAAAGGCCGGCGCAGAACCGTATATTGGAGACTCTCCCGCAGGACCCTTTTCCAAAAGAAGTCTTAAAAAAGCCTATAAACGCTCGAGACTTGAGCATCTGGCAGAAGAAGAAGAGATTCCGTTGAACTTTAATACAGGTGTCAAGAAATTAGATATCCCGGAAGATGCCATCGTGTTACGCAGCATAAAATCAGGTTGAAAATCAACAGTGATAAAATCGGCGCTTTTTTGAAAACTTAGCCTGAACTAAAATCGCTTGCGATCCTCGTAATCCTTTTTATACTTGAAATAGCAGCGGGCGCACAGGGATTCATATTCAACACTGGCCTCACCTTCGATGGCGACCTGGGCGCCCTCAAAGACAAATCGGCCCCCGATTTTGCGGCCGTTGGCTATCGCTTTTTGACCGCATTTGCAGATGGTCTTAAGCTCTTCAATACTATGCGCCATTAACAGCAAGCGGGCACTTCCCTCGAACCCGTTTAACAGGAAATCGGTGCGCAGGCCATGACAGATGACCGGAATATTCTGGATCACCGCCACCTCGAACAATTGATCCACCTGGGAGCGGGTCAAAAATTGGGCTTCATCCACCAGCACACAGTGCACAGGACCTTTTTCTTTGGGCCAGTTTGCAATCATTGAATAAAAATTGTCTTTATCTTTGGCAAGAATATCCGCCCTGCGTTCCACCCCAAGTCTTGAGATGACCCTGTCGCTTCCCTTGGTGTCGGTCTCGGGTTTGATTATTACCGTGTTCATGTTCCGTTCCCGATAGTTATAATCCACCTGAATTAGCGCTGTAGATTTACCGCAATTCATCGCACCGTAGCGGAAATAAAGCTTAGCCACGAAGGACTCCTTTTATTTGGGAAGTTGATTGGTTGATAAGTTTACTGGTTGAATAAGTTTGAAGGATTTAATCCATAATATGGTAAATATTTCGGAAACTTGTCAACTCAATCAACCAATAAACCCAATCAACTCCTTACCAAATGATTCTCGCGCATCACTTGTAAATTTATCTAACATGAAGAGCGGTTAACGTGATTGACGATTTTCAAAATATCCTCAACCTTTTGGGCCTCAAAGTCCGGACGGACATCCCAGGTCGAGGTATCCATTCCGGATTCATAACATGCGCCGATACTGAAAATCTTAACATTGGCATTTTCTTCCTGCAACACGCGGTTGGCGGCCCGGACACATCGTACATCCGTCTCATGATCGCCGATATAGCATACATAGCCTGATTCTATTGCTGACAGTTTTTCCATGCAACTCAACAAACCATCCGGCGCCGGTTTCTGCTTACTCAAATCGACTTCTTCATAACCTACAATATATTCAAAATAGGGTAGCAACTGTTTTTTCTCCAGATTCTGCATAATACCGCTTCTGGAGTTTTGAGAAACAATAGCATGTGGAAATTCTACTAAATCACTAATAGCTGCCTCAATCCCCTTATAAAAAACGACCTCGGTATTGTCATTGAGCTGATAAGCCGTCCACAGTCGACCCGCCTCGTCGATCTGTTTCTCGGTTAAATTGAGCTCCTGTCGATAGAGTTCGCGCCAATTCGATGCCCTGCGATTGGCTAAAGAATAATTTTCCAACGATCGCAAGGCAGAAAATTCCTCTGCATCGGTCTCGATTATGCTTTCAATTATTTTTCGGGTCACATTCAGATTTTTATGCCGGGTATCCACCAGCGTCCCGTCATAATCCCAAATGATCGCGCGAACATTCGAATTTGGCATCATATTATCCTAACCCGGACAAACCGGGATTGAAGATTGACGATTTGTGGTATCGCTCTCCGAGGCGTAGACGCAACAACCCCTACGAGCCGGATGCTTCGCTATGTCTTTTCGATTTAAATCGATAGAATTGCTTAAATATTTAATCTGGATAGGCCGTCAATCATGTGCAATCATGATGTAATTTCAATAAATAAGTACTCACTTGGATCCGCCGCAAGGCAAAGGATTTATTGTTGAAATAGCACAAAGTCTTGAGATTGGCTATCAATAAATCCAATTAATCCTGCAAATCCTGCTTGCCCAACTTGCCTAATGAAATCTTAGTATCCTTTATCTCATCGGGGTGGCATCTTTTCATCCCATTCCATCGGGACCTATTCCAAAAATTATAATAGGGTCCATTCCTCTTTTGTACTTGATCCGCCCTTCATTTACTAATATAAACTTTGGTGATGCAAGTGGCAGATTCGTTCAACCTAACCTTAACATCAAAAAGGAGGTCAGTTATGGCGAGAAAAACACTGTCGATTATATGCATTTTGGTTTTAGGGTGCGGCATGGCGGTCAATAGCGCCTGGGCTGCCAAGCTCAAAATCGGTATGGTATTTGATATCGGTGGAAAGGGAGATCAATCTTTCAATGATTCGGCCTATCGCGGCTTGCAATGGGCCTCAACGCTGGATATTTCGCACGTTGAGATCGAACCGGGTGCGGATGCCGACCGCGAGACCGGCGTAAGGATGCTTGCCAGCCAGGGGTTCAATCTTGTATTTGGGGTCGGATTTCTTTTTACCGATGCGATCAAAGCCGTTGCCGATGATTTCCCGAATACGAAATTCGCCATCATAGACGGATTCATTCCGGATAAACCCAATGTCTCATCGATGTTGTTCACCGAGCATGAGGGGTCCTTCCTGGTGGGGGTTATTGCCGGAATGAAGGCTAAAGCCGATGGCAAGGATACGCTCGGTTTTGTCGGCGGCATGGATGTGCCGCTGATCCATAAATTCGAGGCCGGTTTCAAGGCCGGCGTGCAAAATGCCTGCCCGGAATGCAAAATTTTAAGTGATTATGCCGGAACGACCCCTTCGGCGTTTGCCGATCCGGTTAAGGGCAAGGAGTTGGCACTGGCCCAAATTGATCGGGGCGCCTATGTAATCTACCATGCGTCTGGATTGACAGGCGCCGGGGTCTATGAAGCCGGTAAAGAACGCAAAGCATATGTCATCGGGGTCGATTCCAACCAAAACCATCTCGGCCACGACAAGGAGACCGGCAAAAACTACGGCCTCACCAGTATGTTGAAACAGGTCGATGTGGCCGTATATCTGACCGTCAAAGACCTTAGCGAAGGAAAATTCAACGCGGGTGTCAGGATATTCGGACTGGGAGACACGGTTCAAATCGAGGGTCAGACCTATCACGGGGTCTATTACGCCCTGGATGACTACAACAAAGATCTGGTCTCAGCGGACATCATCGAAAAAGTCACAGAGGCCGAGAAAAAGATTCTGTCCGGCGCAATCAAGGTGCCGGAGAAATAAGGGTTAGGTTCGGGGTTCAGGGTTCGGAGGTTTAGACGTTCGGGGTTATATCAGCCAAGGTGCATGAATTCAGAAAACAGTGATACAATATCTGTCATCTGTCATCTGTCCTCTATCCTCTGACATCTGCGTTCTATTATCTGTCTTCTGAACTCTGTTTTCTGCCCTCTGATATCTGTCCTCTGCCCTCTGACCCCTGACCCCTGTCATCTGATCTCTGTCAACTTCAAGCTGAGGAGTCGGTGCCGTGGCGGATTACGCCGTTGACATGCGTCACATTACCAAAAAATTTCCCCTGGTTTTGGCCAATGATGATGTGAACTTCTCCGTTCAACAAGGGGAGATACATGCCCTGGTTGGCGAAAACGGTGCCGGCAAATCCACGCTCGTAAACATCCTATACGGTCTTTTGCGACCGGACGGGGGTACCATCTTTATTAACGGTCAGGAGGTGCACCTATCCGATCCCGGTGATGCCATCAGGCTGGGCATCGGCATGGTGCACCAGCATTTCATGCTGATCCCGCCATTCACGGTCGCGGAAAATGTAGTCCTGGGCCAGGAGCCTTCCATTTGCGGTATGGTCGACATCGCCCGGGCCAATGAGCTCGTGCGAGCGCTTTCAGAGCAGTACGGACTGAAAGTGGATCCCAGGGCTAAAGTCGAAACGCTCAGTGTCGGCATCGAACAACGCATCGAAATTATCAAGGTCCTCTACCGCGGCGCGGAAATTCTTATTCTGGATGAACCCACCGCGGTTTTAACTCCCCAGGAAGTCGACGAACTGTTCGAAATCATGCGTTCGCTCAAAGATCGGGGCAAGACCATTATCTTTATAACCCACAAATTACAGGAGGTGATGGCAATTTCCGATGCGGTAACCGTCATGCGGCGTGGCCAAGTCGTCGGTACCGTTCGCGTTAAGGATACCAGTCGACAGGAAATTGCGACAATGATGGTGGGCCGGCAGGTGCTTTTCCGGGTGCAGCGCACCCCGGCCGACCCCGGAGAAATTGTTTTGACGGTCGAAGATCTAAACGCTCTGAACAACAAAAATCTGCCGGTCCTGCGCGACATATCGTTTGCCGTTCGTGAGGGCCAAGTTCTCGGCATTGCCGGGGTTGAGGGCAATGGTCAATCCGAGTTGGTTGAGGTGTTGACCGGTCTGCGGCGGGCGCAAGGCGGTCAGGTGAAGTTACACGGCCGGGTGATCACGAATTTTACGCCACGCATGATCAGAGAGGGCGGCGCCTGCCATATACCGGAGGACCGGCATCGACGGGGCCTGGTGCTGGATTTTTCGGTTGCCCAGAATATGGTCCTGGGTATTCATTACCGCTCCCCGTATGTGCGACATATGCTGTTGGATGTGATCAACTTCGGTCCAATCAGGGAAAAAGCACAACGCTTACTGCAGGAATTTGACATCCGCCCGCCGGATCAGAAAAACCCGGCCGGCAATTTGTCCGGCGGCAATCAGCAGAAGGTTATTGTGGCCCGGGAGTTTGACCAGAATCCCAAACTTCTGATTGCCGCCCAGCCAACCCGCGGCATCGATGTCGGCTCCATCGAATTCATCCATCAAAGACTGCTGCAGGCACGCGATGACGGTAAGGCCATTTTGCTGATATCGGCGGATCTTGAAGAAATCCTTTCCCTATCGGATCGGATCGCTGTGATGTATGGAGGGCAAATCGTCGGTATCCTGGACCCGGCAGAGGCTACTGAAGCGCGTCTGGGTATGATGATGACCGGCGGAGATAGTTGAATTAAAGATCAGGAGTGCTAAGTTGAAGGTCGGTCGACTTTTCCGATACCAAACCCTGTTGGGGATTCTTTCACCGATTGTAGCCGTGATATTGGCATTTGTGGTCGGCGGGATCATTATTCTGGTGTTCATCAAAAGCTTTGTGTTTACGCCGCCGGCATTTGTGGCGTTGCAGGAAAAGAACGTCCCCGCCGACGTGCTGGTAAGTTTGCAGGCCCTTAAAGGCAAGGAATTTTCCAACAAATCGGCTTTTGAGAAGAATATTAAATCAGCAATCGGCGAACGCAGCTACCAGCTATATGGTGCCCTGATTGCGGAACAAACTCAGATCCGGGAGAATCCGATACAGGTCTACAACGCACTATTTACGGCAGCACTAAGCAATCGGGATGGATGGGGCAACGTACTATATCGCGCAACACCGTTGATATTTACAGGTCTGGCGGTGGCGCTGGCGTTTCAATGCGGTCTGTTTAACATTGGCGGGGAAGGCCAGATGGTAATGGGCGGCTTCGCGATTACCTGGATTGGATTTACCTTCACAAAGCTCCCTGCCTTTTTGCTGATTCCTTTTTGCATTATGGGAGGCGCACTGGTTGGGGCCATGTGGGCGACCATTCCCGGCTATTTGAAAGCCAGGCGTGGTGTGCATGAAGTTGTAACTACCATCATGCTGAACTGGATAGCGGTGGCTTTCACGCAGTACCTTACCATGGCCTATAAGCCCAAAGAGTCCTGGATTCCGCATACCCATAAGATTGCTGAAAGCGCCCAGCTATCAAGATTGGCCGAATATTTGAATGCCATCGGCATTAATTTTCCGAAAAGCAATTTACTGAACACCGCCGTGTTGCTGGCCATATGCACGGTTATTTTTGCGGCCTTTCTTTTAAAGCGTACCAAACTCGGTTATGAAATACGATCGGTGGGCTTGAATCCGACGGCCGCCGAATGTGCCGGGATCAGCGTCGCTAAGAATACGGTTCTGGCAATGGCTATCAGCGGTGCCATCGCCGGCCTGGCCGGGGTGAACCAGGTGATGGGATACAAACATCGGTTTCGCTACGGCGTGTTCGAAGGTTTAGGATTTGATGGAATCGGCGTGGCCTTTATCGGACGTAACAGCCCGTTCGGCGTGGTTCTGGCGGCGCTCTTGTTCGGCATCTTGGATCATGGCGGATTGGCGATTGACGTCTCGACCCGAGTGCCCCGAGAAATCGTGCTGGTTCTGAAAGCGACGATTTTGATCTTTGTCATTGTCAGTGGTGAGATAACCAAACGCTTGATCAAAAACATTCAGAAACGGCAGGAGGTTAAGCCATAATGGATCCGATCCTGGCAATCCTGGCCTCCAGTATTCGACTGGCAATTCCCTATATTTTGGCCGGGCTGGGCGGCACTTATTCGGAGCGCTCCGGGGTGGTGAACATCGGCCTGGAGGGCATGATGTTGACCGGTGCTTTTACGGCCGTTGCGGTTACCAACGCCACCGGCAGTCCCTGGGGCGGCCTCATGGCAGCAATTTTGGCCGGTATGCTGCTGGGGCTGGTGCATGCCGTGGTCTGTGTTACGTTTAGAGCCGATCAGATCGTCAGTGGTCTGGCGCTGATTGTCTTCGCGGCCGGAATTACGGTGTTTTGTGCCTGGTTGCTTTACAATCAAACCCAGATTAAGGCCGTAGCCTATCTGCGAGTTCCCGTCTTGCATAATATTCCTGTCTTCAAAGAACTCTTCAACCAAATCCCGCCGTTAGTCTTCCTGACCGTCGCCATTGTTATTGCCTCTCATTTTATCATTTTTAAAACCGTTTTCGGCCTGCGCTTACGCTCGGTGGGGGAGCATCCCCAGGCGGCCGATACGTTAGGAATCAGCGTGGTCAAGATGCGCTATACGGGGGTTATTATCAGCGGCGCTTTGTCCGGCATGGCCGGCGCCTATCTATCCCTGGAACACGCGCACTATTTTGTCAAAGGCATCAGTGCCGGCCGGGGCTTTATCGGCCTGGCATCCATGATCTTCGGCAAGTGGACGCCCTTTGGCACCGCCGGTGCCGGAATGCTGTTCGGGTTTGGAGAAGCCATCAAGCCTTATCTGCCGAAGGTGGTGCCGTCGCAGTTTATCGACATGATCCCGTATGTACTCACCATCCTCGTTCTGGCC
>JBAVYC010000271.1:0-5883 GCA_049698595.1 Desulfobacterales bacterium
CGTCCGGGAGGACCCCCGATCAGCGGATAACCTGTAATTAGAGATATCAAATGATATCAGCGATACTGCGGAGCGGGGAATAAAATCCGGCAGCTGTCATTTTCGAAAGGATCTTATCTGCTTGATCCAGCTTGAGGTGCCCATCCAACACGGACGCTTTCAAGATACCAATTGTACCGGTTACCGGGATTTTCATTTGGGAGCATTGCCTTCTGGCATTGCGATCATCCGTCACCACGGTGACATTCCGATTTTTAGCATAAGCAATACATGATGCTTCACCCTTCCCGAGATGAACGATCAATTCCCTGAATTGTTCATGCTCTTGTCTGGATAAAGAAACCTGCTCAAAAATTTCGTCATCGACAAGCCTGTCAACATATTTCAGTTTAGGGTATTCAACCATTCCAGCGGATAGCTCGTCATAGATTTCACAGGTAATAAGACCGCGTTTAGGGTATCGGATTTCAAGGATGAAGGTTGAATTTGAAAGAAGAAAATTGCTGAGGGTGACCGTATCGAAGATCCATTTTTTTTCAGGCATTCTTTACATCATTTTCGAAAAATGAGTTGTTCTGAGGTATATTATGTTCGATCAGCCATTTCCGAGTATTCCAGACGTTCATCCCCAGTTCTTCTGCCAGTTTGCCCTGACTAATATAACCTCCTTGAAAGGCCTCAACCGCTCGTCGCTGTTTCTCACTCAGATTAGCTATGTCAATCTGATAGCAGGAAATAACAGCTTGCCTGACAAGTTCTCCCACAGAGGTTTCCCGTTTTTTGGCCAGCGCTTTCAATCCTTCGGCCAGTTCTGGTTTTACTTTTACATGTAAAGTTGAATTTTGCATGAATTACCATAAATTGTTGTATTGTACAAGATTAGGTATATAAGTACACTTATTTATTATAGTTGTCAAGCTGAAATACCGAAATGGTAGGCGTTGCCCGATTGAGTGTGCTTTAAAGATATTCGATCCAAATCGTCAGCATCTGAAAGATTCATCGTTGGACGTTCGATGTTCAGTCTGTTCGACAGGGACTATGCCGCCATATTCTTCTTCGCCTTGGCGCCGCGCAGGTTGTGGCGCTTTTGAGCGGACAGCACGGCCTTGCGCATGCGCACGGATCGGGGAGTGACCTCCACCAGCTCATCGTCGCGGATAAAGCTGATGGTCTGCTCCAGGGTCAGGGGTTTGATGGGCGAAAGGATGACATTATCATCTTTTCCGGAGGCGCGCATATTGGTCAGCTTCTTTTCCTTGCAGGGATTCACGTTGATGTCCTGGCCCCGGTTATGCTCGCCGATGATCATCCCTTCATAAACCGGATCACCGGGGACCACAAAAAGACGCCCCCGGGGTTCCAGGTTGAATAAGGCATAGGCTACGGCATTGCCGGTGCGATCGGCCACAAGAGATCCGGTGAACCGGCTGGGACAGTCTCCCCGAAATTTCCCGTAGCCGTCGAAAAGAGAGTTCATGATACCGGTGCCGCGGGTATCGGTGAGAAACTCGTCGCGGTATCCGATCAGCGTGCGGGCGGGCACGGAGAATTCGATTCGTGCCCGTCCCTTGCCGTTATTGACCATGTTGGTCATCTTGGCCTTGCGCAGCGATAGTTTTTCAGTCACCACACCGAGAAAGCGTTCTTTACAGTCCACCAGCAATCGCTCCATGGGCTCGAGTTTCTCACCGTTTTCGTAACGATAAATGACCTTGGGCCTTCCGACACAAAATTCATAGCCTTCCCGGCGCATGGTCTCGATCAGGATGGCCAGCTGAAACTCCCCCCTACCCTTGACCAGGGTGCTGTCGCGGTCTTCGGCTTGATCCACACCAATCGCCACATTGAGGAGGGTCTCTTTGAACAGGCGCTCCCGCAGGCGGCTTGACTGCACATACTTCCCCTCTTGGCCCCCAAACGGTGAATTGTTGATACTGAACTTCATAGACACCGTGGGCTCGTCCACTCTGATCCGGGGCAGGGCCCGGGGGTTCTGCTGGTTACAGATCGTATCGCCGATCTTGACATCCTCGATGCCCGCCAGCACCACAATGTCTCCAGCCTGAACCTCGTCAATGTCTATTAACTGCATGCCCTCGTAAACCTGGAGCTTCGACACCTTGAGCGGTACGCTGCGACCGTCTTCGCCCATGCACACCAGGTTGTCTTTAGATCGTGCCGTGCCGTTAAAAATTTTCCCGACGGCCAGCCGACCCAGGTAATCCGAATAACCCAGGTCCGATACCAGCATCTGAAAAGGCGCGCCGGGATCATGGGACGGGCCGGGAATCATTTCCAGGATGGTGTCGAAAAGCACATGGAGGTTCTTTCCCTCTTCATCCAGGCTGCTTGAGGCGATGCCATCCCGACCCACCGCGTAGAGCAAGGGAAACTCAAGCTGCCCATCCGTAGCATCCATATCGATCAACAGATCATAAATCTCATCGAGGACCTCGTCTGTGCGGGCATCCCGCCGGTCGATTTTGTTAATGACCACAATGATTTTAAGGTCGGCTTCCAGGGCCTTTTTGAGAACAAACCGGGTTTGGGGCAAGGGGCCTTCGGAGGCGTCCACCAGCAGAATCGCTCCATCGGCCATGGACAGGGCCCGCTCCACTTCACCGCCGAAATCCGCATGACCGGGGGTGTCGATGATATTGATGCGAACATCCTTCCATTCCACCGAACAGTTCTTGGCCGCGATGGTAATACCGCGCTCTTTTTCCAGGTCCATGGTATCCATGAGTCGTTCGTCGGTCTGTTGATCGGCCCTGAACAAACCGCTTTGCCTGAACATGGCATCCACCAGGGTCGTTTTGCCGTGGTCGACGTGGGCGATGATGGCGATATTTCGCAGGTTTTCGTTTATTAATAGGTTTCGCATAAGGTAACCGTTCAATGGCTCAGGGTTCAACGTTCAGGGTTAAGGACAAAGAAAGTATTAATGACCCGAAGTCTTCCTACAATAAATGCTCATTTTCCCAAATAATTGCTAATTTGGCTTCAAATCTTGAATTGTGCCTGACAAAGCGGACGTTTTTCTGGATCGACTGAGAAGAGCAATATAACCATCAGGGTTCGGATTACAAGGGAATCGCCGGATAATAACTCGGCCGTCATGGGTCATGAGTCAATCAACAGAGCTGATAAACCAGGGAAAACATACTTATTTATTTAAAAATTTCTCAAAATAAACAAAAATCATGTTGACAAATTTATAGTAAAGGATATAAATAGCCACAGCGGATATAGTTGGCTTTATGCTTTTTTTTTCAATTGATTTTTTATCTAGAAAATAATAAATGAATTATATTCATTTTTGTGGTCACAACCGGCACTCATTCGCGTAGACAGATATCGTTGATTAGTTGATTGGTTAATTGGTTGGAAATATGGATTTATCCCATATTTTCAAAATAATTGGATACTTCATTTTTTAACAATCGTAACACTCTGAAATTATGACTATAATTTACCTAATCAACCATTCAACCAGTTCTGAAATATGTCCCTTTATTTTTCTTCTTGTCAATCACAAACCTAGAGGGGGTACTTATGGCAGCAAAAGAGGTTATCGAAACTTCCGAAGCGGAAATTGCGGTTCACTGGGGGGAGGAAGAATATTTCCATCCAACCACAGAGTTTGTTGCCCAGGCCAACATGACGGACCCGGGTGTTTTCGACCGGTTCAGCCTGGATAATTTCCCGAACTGTTTCAAGGAATACGCCGATCTGCTCGATTGGTATGAGTATTGGCATACGATTCTGGACACTAGTGATGCGCCCTGCTGGAAATGGTTTGCCGGCGGTAAGATCAATGCCAGCTATAACTGTGTCGATCGTCATCTTGCAAAAAATAAAAACAAGACCGCCATCCATTTCGTTCCCGAACTAGAAGAGGAAAAAATTGAACACATCACCTACCAGGAACTCTACGTAAGGGTAAACGAGTTCGCGGCCCTGCTGCGGGATTTTGCCGGATTAAAAGCCGGCGACCGCGTGACCCTTCATATGCCCATGTCGGCCGAACTGCCGATTACCATGCTGGCCTGCGCCCGTCTGGGCGTTATTCATTCCGAAGTGTTTGGTGGTTTCAGCGGAAGGGCCAGTGCCGACCGGATTGTGGACTCCCAGAGCCGTGTGCTCATCGTCATGGATTCTTACTATCGCGCCGGAAAGCTCTTGAATCACAAGGAAAATGCGGACATCGCCGTTGATCTGGCCGCAAAAGACGGCCAGAAAGTGGACAAGGTGCTGGTCTGGCAGCGCTATCCGGGCAAGGCAT
The DNA here is from genome assembly GCA_049698595.1 of Desulfobacterales bacterium. Classification (GTDB taxonomy): domain Bacteria; phylum Desulfobacterota; class Desulfobacteria; order Desulfobacterales; family JAFDCJ01; genus JAFDCJ01. Next base: position 4,289 of record JBAVYC010000271.1, read on the forward strand.
CGAGTCCTACGCCGATGGTCGAAGGGCGTGATTATTTCGTCAACGATGTACTCAAGGAATATTATGGCCGACGTATAGACCCGGTGCCCATGTTGGCTGAAGACCCGCTGTTTTTGATGTACACCAGTGGGACCACGGGCAAGCCCAAAGGCTGCCAGCACAGCACGGGCGGGTATCTGGCCTATGCCGCCGGCACCTCCAAATACGTCCAGGATATTCATCCGGAAGATGTTTACTGGTGCATGGCCGATATCGGCTGGATCACCGGCCATTCCTACATCGTCTACGGCCCTCTGGCGCTGTGCGCCTCGACGGTTATTTACGAAGGTGTTCCCAACTATCCGGACCCCGGCCGACCGTGGCGGATCGCCCAGGAACTGGATGTCAACATCTTCCACACCGCACCCACTGCCATCCGGGCCCTGCGCAAAATCGGTCCCGACGAGCCGGCCAAATATAACTACCATTTTAAGCACATGACCACCGTGGGCGAACCCATCGAGCCGGAAGTCTGGAAATGGTACTATCATGTGGTCGGCAAGGGCCAGGCGGCCATCGTGGATACCTGGTGGCAGACTGAAACCGGCGGATTTCTGTGCAGCACCCTGCCAGCGCTGGCACCCATGAAACCGGGCAGTGCCGGCAAGGGCGTCCCGGGCATTCACCCCATTATCTACGACGACGAAGGCAAGGTTATTCCTTCGGGTGCCGGTAAAGCCGGCAACATCTGCATTCAGAATCCGTGGCCCGGCGGGTTTCAGACGATCTGGGGCGACCGTGACCGTTTCGTCAGTACCTATTATGCCCGCTACTGCAAAAACCCGGACAGCAAAGACTGGCGGGACTGGCCTTACATGACCGGGGATGCTGCCGTGGAAGCCGATGACGGCTATTACCGAATTCTCGGCCGCATCGATGATGTTATCAACGTTTCCGGACACCGCCTGGGAACCAAGGAGATTGAGTCCGCCGCCCTGGTGGTTCCCGAGGTGGCCGAAGCCGCCGTCGTTCCAGTGGCTCATGATATCAAAGGCCGCGAGCCGGATCTTTTTGTATCTCTCAAACCCGGATTTGAGCCGTCCAAGGAGCTGGAACAAAAAATATCAGACGCCATTAGCACTGAAATCGGTAAAATTGCCAAGCCGCGCCATGTCTGGATCGTCACGGATATGCCCAAGACCCGCTCGGGCAAAATCATGCGCCGGGTGTTGGGGGCGATTTCCAATAAGAAGGATGTCGGCGACGTCACCACCCTCGCCAACCCTGAAATTGTCGAAGAAATTAAAAAGATGGCTGAAAAGTAGTTGCAGAGTTACCATATTGATCTGTTTTCATTTCAATTAGACAGAATTTGCCGGATGAGCATGATGACAGTCGATCTTTCAGGTAGAAGCGGAAACTGAGCCATAGTGATCCTGTTCCCGTCAGAAGCGGGATTTATCCGGTCTGTTAAAAAAAGGAGGTGATGCGGTCCCGGCAGCGACAGTCTGAGCGAGGAAATGGATGAAGATCTTGTTACCTGAAAAATAACCTATAAGCGAAAGGAGACTAGCATGGGATCTCATGTATATTGGCTCTTCTTTTTCGTCCTGTGT
>JBAVYC010000272.1:0-6187 GCA_049698595.1 Desulfobacterales bacterium
TGAGGATTTGTAGAAAGGATATATTTGATGGCCGCAATGCTAAAAATTACACTTGTAAAAAGTATGATTGGACGACCTGAAAAACATCGTAAAGTCTTGAGAGGTATGGGATTGACCAAATTAAACAAGACCGTCGAGCTTCAGGATACGCCTTCCACTCGAGGGATGATCAATGCTGTATCGCATTTGGTAAAAGCTGAGGAGAAGACTGATGAAGCTAAATGAATTATCACCTGCGAAAGGATCCCGCAAAGCTCCAAACCGCTTAGGGCGGGGAGTGGGATCGGGTACCGGGAAAACGGCCGGCCGAGGAACAAAGGGTTTCAACTCTCGATCCGGCGGTGGGGTAAGACCCGGATACGAGGGTGGTCAGATGCCGTTGCACCGCCGTTTACCCAAGCGCGGGTTTGCCAACATATTCAGAAAAAAAATTGCCGTGATTAACATTCGAGATCTCAAGCGATTTGATAAAGGGAGTGTCGTGGATGCAGCTGCACTGGTTCAGGCGGGACTGGTTAGCGGTAAAAGAGATGGGATCAAACTTCTGGGACACGGTGAAATAGACTATGCTTTGGATATTAAACTAAGCAAAATCAGCAAAAGTGCCAGAGAAAAAGTTGAAGCGGCTGGTGGTAAAGTAGAGGTAATATAATGATTGGCGGCGGGTTTCAGAATATATTTAAAATACCCGAACTAAAAAAGAGAATCCTATTCACGCTGGGTCTTCTGATAGTCTATCGCATCGGCGTTCACGTCCCGGTCCCGGGAATCGACAGCGTTGCGCTTTCCTCTTTTTTTGCACAAGCCGAAGGCACGATATTCGGAATATTCAATATGTTCTCAGGCGGTGCTTTCCAGAGGCTGTCTGTATTTGCGCTCGGCATCATGCCCTATATCAGCGCCTCCATTATCCTGCAGCTTCTAACGGTCGTAATCCCCCATCTTGAACAATTGAAAAAGGAAGGCGAGCAGGGACGGAAAAAAATTACCCAGTATACCCGGTATGGTACGGTGGTTTTGAGTATTATCCAGGGATTCGGTATCAGTGTGGGGTTGGAAAGTATGACGTCTCCCGGCGGTGCTCCGGTAGTATTGATGGCGGGTTGGGGGTTTCGATTGCTGACCGTCATTACTCTGACGGCAGGCACGGCCTTCATTATGTGGTTGGGCGAACAGATCACCGAGCGTGGCGTCGGCAACGGTATTTCACTGATAATTTTTGCCGGTATTGTTACCGGATTGCCGGGGGCAATTGTCAACAGCGTTCGTCTGCTTTCCACAGGCGAGATGGGAATATTTGCAATTTTAATTATACTCGTCTTGATGGTTGCAGTTATCGGGTTGATCATATTTGTCGAACAGGGGCAGCGGCGCATCCCGGTGCAATATGCCAAACGGGTTGTCGGGCGCAGAATGTATGGCGGCCAGAGTACCCATCTGCCTTTGAAGATAAATACATCCGGAGTTATCCCGCCGATTTTCGCTTCTTCAATTATTATGTTTCCGGCGACCATCGGCAGCTTTGTTAAAGTTGAATGGATCCAAACTGTCACCGCCGCCATGCGGCCGGGCAATGTCGTATATGAGCTACTATTCGTCGCATTTATCTTTTTCTTTTGCTATTTTTATACTGCTGTTACCTTTAATCCTGTCGATGTTGCCGACAATATGAAAAAAGCTGGTGGGTATATCCCCGGGATTCGTCCGGGTAAACGTACCGCGGATTATATTGATAAAGTGTTAACCCGAATAACCCTTGGTGGTGCTGTCTATGTTTCGGCCGTCTGTGTACTGCCATCAATTCTTATCACGAGGTTCAACGTTCCGTTTTATTTTGGCGGTACAGCCCTTCTCATTGTGGTTGGCGTGGCGATTGATACTGTTGCTCAGATGGAATCTCATATGCTCAGCCGGCATTATGAAGGCTTTTTGAAAAAAAGTGGCGGTAAGATGAAGGGACGATATTAGTTTTACTTTAGCTCATTTTCACAATTCTTATGAACACGGTACTATCACAGCCGGATGTGATGGTTAATTCGATCTGAAGAAACGAGACAGGAGCAGCATATGGCCAAAGAGGAGGCAATCAAAGTAGAGGGTGTCGTACTCGAAACCTTACCGAATGCCATGTTCAAAGTTGAGCTGGAAAACAAGCACCAGGTGCTTGCGCATATTTCAGGAAAAATGCGCATGCATTTCATCAAAATCCTGCCGGGTGATACCGTCACGGTTGAGCTTTCACCCTACGATCTTTCTCGTGGAAGAATTACATACCGGTCAAAGTGATAGAAATGAATAATGACGATTGAAGAATGACTAATGGAGGTATTTTATCAGATTATTCCGGTTCCTGATTATAAAAACAGGATTCCTTAAATCGACATTCTTCATTTATAAATGGGAGTTATTTAGATGAAAGTTAGAGCATCAGTCAAAAAAATGTGCCCCAAATGCATAGTCGTTAAAAGAAAAGGGGTTGTGCGGATTATTTGCGAAAATAAGCGACACAAACAGAGACAAGGATAGAGGAGGATACGGTTTGGCAAGAATCGCGGGGGTTGACTTACCCAGAAAAAAACGGATTGAAATCGGTATGACCTATATTTACGGGATCGGTAGAACTACCTCTCAAAGCATTCTCTCCAGGCTAAATATAGATCCGAATACCAAGACCGATGATTTGACCGAAGAACAAATCAACGATATCCGTAAGGTCATCGATAGCGACTATAAGGTTGAAGGAGAACTCCGTACCCAAATATCCATGAATATCAAACGATTAATGGATCTGGGCTGCTACCGGGGACTCCGACATCGAAAATCTTTGCCCGTCAGGGGGCAGCGGACAAGTACCAACGCACGCACGCGCAAAGGACCGAAACGTTCAGCTGTCAAAAAGAAAGGCGGAATTAAAAAGAAATAATTAAAATTTGATAACGGACTGAGTCGAAACGATCTGTGGTCCGCCGTCAGCCGGGCGCTCCGTTATTTTCAGAATTATCATTTTAAGTTTGAAAGAATTCCTTAATTGAAAATTGTTAGCTATGAGAGGCATATAGATGGCCAAAAAAACCCGTACTAAAAAGAAAGTAAAAAAAAACGTCGCCAATGGAATTGTTCACATTCAGTCCACGTTTAACAACACCATTGTCACTATAACCGATACGGTGGGAAATGTCGTTGCCTGGTCAAGCGCAGGCGTTCAGGGATTTAAAGGCTCGCGCAAAAGCACGCCTTTTGCTGCCCAACTCGCGGCTCAGGACGCTGCAAAAAAGGCGATGGAACATGGCATGCGTAGTGTGGAAGTATATGTCAAAGGACCCGGTCCGGGCAGGGAATCTGCGTTGAGAGCGCTGCAGGCCACCGGATTTAGCCTAGTAATGATCAAGGATGTAACCCCCATTCCTCACAATGGTTGCCGACCACCGAAAAGACGCAGGGTATGAATTGGTTGAATAGTTAAATAGTTAAATAGTTGATTGGTTTATTTATTGAATGGTTGTAAAGAATAGTTTCCAAACTTCTTATTAAATTGTCTGTTGAATGAAAAGTTTAGGCTGTCAACTTTTTTACCAGCCAACCAGTTAACCAATCAGATAGAAACAGGGAGGAAAACTTGGCAAGATATACGGATTCCGTTTGTCGGCAATGCCGACGGGAAAATCTAAAGCTTTTTCTTAAAGGAGATCGCTGTTATTCGGATAAATGTGCCTTTGATCGACGGGCCTATCCACCGGGGCAGCACGGAGAGCGTCGGGGCCGAAAACCATCGGATTATGGTGTCCAGCTGCGAGAAAAACAAAAAGTAAAACGAATGTACGGTCTTTCTGAAAAGCAATTCCATCTATTTTTCAATAAAGCGGAACGTCAGAAAGGAATTACCGGTACTAATCTGCTTGTGATGCTTGAACGACGATTGGATAATGTCGTTTATCGATTGGGATTTACCAGCTCGCGCGCCCAGGCCCGGCAGTTTGTTCGCCATCGACACTTATTGATCAATGGTAAACGTGTTGATATACCATCTTTCGTCGTTAAAATTGGTGATACAATAGAAGTACGAGAGAAAAGCAAAAAGATTCAGGCAGTTCAGGATTCCCTCGATGCGGTCGTTCGCAGGGGAGTTCCCCAGTGGCTTGATCTTGAAAAAGACAGCATGAAGGGCATGGTGAAGAACTTTCCGATTCGTGAGGACCTTACCATGCCGATCCAGGAACAACTCATTGTCGAGCTTTACTCTAAATAGCATAACCTCTGAAGAGGTCAAAGTTACTCATAACATGGTATTTAATCATTATTTTCTTTTCAAATAATAGATTCAATTGCAAACAGGTCAGAGTGGCCGTGAATCGTGGTCAAAATATCACAACCTGAAATAATCAGGAGATCAAAAAATGCCGTCTGATGAACTTATGTACATGAACTGGCAGGAGTTGATGCAGCCAGAAAAAGTTCAAGTTACTAGTAATCCATCTTATTGCAAATTTGTTTGCGAACCCCTTGAAAGAGGATTTGGAATTACCATCGGCAACAGCTTAAGGAGAATCATTCTTTCTTCCTTATACGGTGCTGCTATCGTATCTGTTAAATTCGATGCTGTGATGCACGAATTTAGCGCTATTCCGGGTGTTCTTGAAGATGTTTCCGAGATTATTCTGAACCTAAAACAGGTGCGTTTTAAGGTTACAGATCCGGAGCCTAGGACTGTTCGCATCGACGCGAGCGGTGAAGGTCCGGTAACGGCGGGAGATATTCTCAGTGACGATGGGCATTGCGAAGTTCTCAACCAGAAGCAGCTTATCGCCACGCTTTCGGAAAAAGCAAACTTGAAGATGGAAATGAGAGTTAAAGTGGGCAAAGGCTACTCCTTGGCTGAAGCAAATAAGGATGAGGATGACCCTGCTGGATTCATACCTATCGATGCCGTATTTTCACCCATCAAACGAGTCAACTTTACAGTAGGCAATGCCCGTATCGGCCAGCGTACCGACTATGACAAACTTACTATGGAAATCTGGACGGACGGGAGTGTCGCGCCGGAAGATGCCATTGCCTATGCTGCCAAAATCCTTAAAGAACAGATGACTCTTTTTATTAATTTTGATGAGCAGCTTGAACCGAAGCCGGACCAGAAGACTGAAGAACGGCAAGCGCCCCAGTTTAATGACAATCTTTACCGTAGTGTTGAAGAGCTTGAACTCTCCGTGCGCAGTGCAAATTGCTTGAAAAATGCGGATATAAATAAAATTTATCAATTGGTCAGTAAGACTGAACCGGAGATGTTAAAAACTAAGAATTTCGGCCGAAAGTCACTAAACGAGATTAAAGAAGTCCTGACAGAGATGGGCCTTTCGCTTGGGATGAAGATTGAAGGCTTTACACCGCCCGAGGAAGAGACTGAGGAAGGAGAGTAGACAGTATAATGAGACATCGTAAAGCAGGCCTGAAACTGAATCGAACCCCGAGTCACCGCAATGCCATGTTCAGAAACATGGTTACTTCTCTACTTAAATATGAGCGTATCCGGACTACCGGGGCGAAAGCCAAAGAGATTAGACGCTGGGCGGATCACTTGATCACCCTCGCCAAACGCGGTGACTTGCATGCCAGACGGCAAGCCCTCGCTATCGTCAGGGAAAAAGAAGTTGTTCATAAGTTGTTTGAGCAAGCTGAAGCGCGGTTTGGCGCGGTATCCGGTGGCTACACCCGGGTTACTAAACTGGGAAGACGACCGGGAGATGCCGCGCCCATGTCAGTGGTTGAATTGATCATTCTCGAGGACACCAAAAAGAAGAAGGCCAAAAAGAAGAAATCAAAAACTGAGGCCAAGCCAAAAAAGAAAGCCGTTGACCAAAAGGCTCCGGCCGTTTCGGAGGCTGTCAAAGCTGACAAAAAAGATAAGACACCCGCCAAAGCAAAAGCTGAATCGACAGTTAAAAAAGAAGTCGTTGAGGTAGAAGCCAAAAAAACTTCCGTGAAGGGAGCGGCCGCAAAAGCCAAAGACGAATCCACAGCGGTAAAAACGGAGTCGGTTGTCGTTGATGCAGAAGAAGATAAGCCCGAAAAGAAAGATACCTCGGATTCTACCACCAAAAAGGCCGCCGCAAAGAAGACCGACAAGGATGAAAAATAAGGCTGATCGCCGACCAGATATACCCACCAAAACGGGTTTTTCGAATATTTAAAT
>JBAVYC010000273.1:0-1582 GCA_049698595.1 Desulfobacterales bacterium
GTTAAAGACCTGTCGATCCAGTTTGGCGGTTTAAAGGCCCTGGACGGCATATCGTTTGAGATAAAAAAAGGCGAGATTTACGCCATTATCGGCCCCAACGGCGCCGGAAAAACCACGCTGTTCAACTGCATCAACAGCATCTACCCGCCCAATTCCGGCAAAATATTGTTCAAGGAAAGAAACATTCGGGGCCAAAAGCCGGACAAAATTGCCAGGGCCGGTATTGCCCGGACATTTCAGAACATCGAGCTGTTCAACAACATGAACACCATGGAAAACATTATGTTGGGTCGCCACCTCTATATGAAAACCGGCCTTTTCCGCGGTGGCTTTTTGTGGGGCAGACACTCCTTTGCCGGCAGGGAAGAGGTTGCGCACCGCAAAAAGGTGGAGGAGATCATTGACTTTTTGGATCTGCAGGCCGCCCGGGACAAGCTGGTGGGCGGACTACCTTACGGCACTCAAAAACAGATCGAACTCGGCCGGGCACTGGCCCTTGAACCCGAACTTCTGCTTTTGGATGAACCCTGTGCCGGGATGAATTCCGAAGAAAAACAGGACATGATATTCTGGGTCAAGGACATTCAGGATGAGCTGGGTATCACCATTTTGTTGATCGAACACGATATGAACATGGTCATGGACATTTCCGACCGTATTCTGGCCTTGAATTTCGGACGTCCCATCACCGAAGGAAAACCCCAAGACGTACAGAAACATCCGGAAGTTTTGAAAGCCTATTTAGGAGAAGATGACGTTGAGTGCGCTGCTTGAGATAAAAAACATCGAAACCTATTACGATCTGATATATGCCATCCGGGGGGCTTCCCTAACCGTTGAAAAGGGCAGCATAACGTCTATTCTGGGCAATAATGGCGCCGGCAAATCCACTATTTTAAAAACGGTGATGGGCCTTATCGAAAACCAGCCGGACAAGGGAACCATCGAATTCATGGGCAAGCGTATCGACGGTGTGGACACCGATAAAATTGTGCGGATGGGCATCACCCTGGTTCCCGAAGGGCGTGAGGTATTTGAGGAGCTTACCATCCGAGAAAATCTTCTTATGGGTGCCTACACCCGCAATGACAAAAAAAGCATCGATGGCGATTTCGACCGGGTTTTCAGCTACTTCCCCATCCTAAAAGACCGGGTGAACCAGTGGGCAGGTACTCTGTCCGGTGGCGAACAGCAGATGCTGGCCATCGGCCGGGCAATGATGAGTCGTCCCAAGCTTCTGTTTCTGGACGAACCCTCCCTGGGGCTCTCTCCGATTCTGGTCAAGGAGATTTTTGAAATCATCAAAACCATCAATGCCGAGGGTGTCACTATTCTGCTTGTGGAACAAAATGCCAGAATGGCTCTGGGTGTCTCCCAGACCGGTTTGATTCTGGAAAACGGGCGTTTTGTCATGAAAGGTAAATCCTGCGATTTGATGGAGGACAAGGACGTCAAAGAGTTCTATATGGGCGTTAAATCGGAAGCATCCGCCAAGGGGTATCAGCGCTGGAAGCGCAAGAAAGCATGGCGATAAAACTTGTTTTTCTAAAACCAGTTTTATATTTAAATTTTTCTGAAAAAT
>JBAVYC010000274.1:0-5995 GCA_049698595.1 Desulfobacterales bacterium
ACCGTGATGCAGCTGATTCGTTCGGGTGAGCAGCACGAGACAAATAATGCGTTGTCGCTGGCCCGAACCGATTACAGCGCGGCCCTGGAAATCGATGCCGATTCCGAAAAAGCGCGTCAGGGATTAAGCCGCATCAACGGTCTGATAAAAGAGGAACAATTTCAACAGTTAATGTCCGTGGGGCTGGCGGCTTTTCACCGCAATGACTATGAAGTTGCCCGGACCCGGCTGATGAAAGCGAAATCATTAAATCCGGGATCGCGCGATGTGGCCAATGCCCTTTTCCAGGTCGATCAGGCCATCCGGCTGTCCCGTATTGATAGACTTCGACTGGCGGCCCAGACGGCGGAACGATCCGAGGATTGGCGCAGCGCGCTGAAATCCTACCTGGCTGTCCTTGACATCGATAAAAACCTGCAATTTGCCGTCCGCGGAAACGAACGGGCCCGCGACCAGCTTTACATCGCCAAACGGCTTGATTTTTTTATAAATAAGCCACAAATTCTGGAATCGGACAGTCAACTTAGAAATGCGGTCCTTTTGCTCACGGAGGCCAAAACGGCAACCCCCCGCGGCCCCATCCTGACGGCTCATATAAAAAAACTGGAAAAGCTGGTTGAGCTTGCCCAGACCCCGGTGAAAATCGCCATCGAATCGGATAATAGCACCCGGGTTGCCGTTTACAAGGTAGGTAAATTCGGTCGGTTTTCAACACACGAACTTGAGTTGCGCCCGGGCACCTACACCGTCGTGGGCACCCGTGACGGTTATCAGGATGTCCGGCAGAAGATCGTGGTAAAACCCGGCCTGCAATCACTGCGCATCACCGTCAAATGCAGGGTTAAGATTTGAAGACCCAATCCGGAACCAAAGACCGCACCGGTACACCGGTAGAGATCACACCGATTTCTTTTCGTCCCGACCGCGGACGCCGCCCCCTAAAAGCATCCGTCCGTCTGAAGTGGGTGATCGCTGCCGTCCTTGCGGTGGTTTTCATCTTGCTTGGTGCCGCGGCATGGTTCGTATTCACGGCCCGGCAGGTGGTGATCCGAATTGACCCCCAACCGGAGGAGATTTCAATCGAAGGCGGCATTGCAGCTCCCAAAATCGGCGCCTATTATATGATGCGCCCCGGGGAATATACCCTTGAGGCCGCCAGGCAATGTTATAAATTGCTCAACAAACGGTTTGTGGTGGACAATCAAAAAAACCAGGAACTGGAATTTTCAATGACAAAAATGCCGGGGCGATTGTCGTTTCAGGCGCACCGCTCGGATAACCCGGCTGTCATTCTTGGAGACGTCCGGGTGTATATCGACGGACGAGAAGTTAAAAAAGAACCGGTTGCAGATCTGGAAGTGAGTCCGGGCCGTCACGCCGTTGAAATCCGCGCCGAAAAATACCAGGACCTGCTCAATGAGATAGAGGTAGAGGGCTGCGGCATCCATCAGGAATTTGACTATGCTCTGGTTCCGGCATGGTCGGACATCAGTATCGATTCCATCCCCGGCAACGCAACCGTGTGGGTCGACGGAAAACCAGGGGGCAGCACACCCTTAACGCTTGAACTGCTTGCCGGTGATCATGAAATCGAGCTGAAGGCGGAGCGCTTTAAACCGTGGCGCATACGCCTGGCGGTAGAAGCCAATCATCCACAAGTGTTGGGCCCCATCCGTTTACAACCGGCGGACGGCACCCTGACGGTGCAAACGAATCCATCCGGTGCGAATGTAATGCTCTCAAACACCTTCGCCGGTCAGACCCCGACAAAGATAGCCCTGTCCGCGGACACAACCCACCTGATCCAATTGTCCAAAGCGGGATACGAAACCGAGAGCCGCGAAATCAGCGTTAACAGTGCCGCGTCTAAAACCCTCTCCGTCAAGCTAAAACCCAAACTGGGCATCATTCACCTGGTGGTGGCACCGGCCGATGCCGAGATTGTTGTCGATGGAAAGCCAGGGGGCAGAGTGCCGCGGCAGTTACGTTTGATAGCCGTGGAGCACCGGTTGGAAATAAAGAAAAAAGGCTATCAATCGTACCGCACCCGCATTACCCCGCGCCCGGGTTTTCCCCAGGAAATTTCCGTTACTTTAATCAAGCAGGCGGCCGCTGAAAAGGCCACGACCGACATCATCACCACCAAAACCGGTTATAAACTCAGGCTGATTCGGCCGCGGTCCTTTACCATGGGATCATCACGCCGCGAACAGGGACGCCGCTCCAATGAAACCTTGCGCAGGGTCAAACTACAGCGCCCGTTTTATATGGGCTTAAGGGAAGTCACCAACAAGGAATTCAGACAATTTAATGCCGAACACAACTCCGGTGCGTTCCAGGGAAACAGCCTGAATCTGGACACTCTGCCCGCAGTAGAGATGACCTGGGAGCAAGCAGCGCTGTTTTGCAACTGGTTAAGCGTCAGAGAATCCCTTCCCCCGGTATATGTCAGTAAAGGCGGCAAACTGATCGCTGAAAATCCCGTGGGCATCGGGTACCGGCTGCCCACGGAGGCTGAATGGGAGTATTGCGCCCGTTTCAACAAAAACGGGTCGGCTTTAAAATATCCCTGGGGAAATAAATTTCCTCCGTCCGGTAAGGCCGGAAATTTTGCGGATATCTCCGCCAAAGGTTTGCTGACATTCTATCTGCAAACCTATAATGACGGTTATGCGGTCATCGCACCACCGCAAAAATTCGATGCCGGCGGGCTGGGTCTATACGATCTGGGAGGTAACGCAGCGGAATGGACCCATGATAATTATTCGATCTATTCTTATCGCGCCGATAAAGTATATATCGACCCCCTGGGGCCTGCAGACGGCAAGCATCATGTCGTGCGGGGAGCCGGCTGGATGCAGGCCGGTATCAGTGAATTGCGGCTTTCATACCGCGACTACAGCAGTACCAAACGTCCGGATCTGGGTTTTCGTGTTTGCCGGTATTTAAACTAAGCGGTTCCAGGTTCAGGGTTCAAGCCTCAAAGGTTAGAGCCGATGATGGCAACATAAAACCATCCAGCATCCAGCATCTTCTACACCACAGGTATATTCGCTTTACAAGAACTTGACCCATTTGTTATGTTTTTGGCCGAATAAAACGGTTAATATTTGAGGAAAAATGAAAAAAACCCTTAACAAGCCCATACCGGCTCTTGCCGTTGCGATATTTATCATGGCTGCACCGGTGGCTCAGGGGATACGTTCGATGGCGCCGGGGGGAAACCCCGAGCGAACGGAAATCGTGCCCTTAGCCACCGTATGGCATAAACCGATTATGCTGGCTCAAAACGAGGACGACACCGCTGGAGACAAGGATCGAACGGCAACCGCTACCGGAGACCGGGTATCGGAAGTGGAATCAGGTTCTGTAGCCGACCCCAAAGATCCATCTGCCAATTCGAAAGCAGCGCCCTTGAAACCTTTTAAACCGTCCGAAGAAATAGCGGCGGAGCAGGCAGTGGATTTCCCGGTTGATATATGAAAGAGGACGGAGAACAGAAGGCTGATGACAGAGGTCAGAGGTTGGAGGCAAAAAAGGCTGAAAGCTCAAGGCTCAAAGCTGAAAGATAGAAAAGGCTAGAGGCAGAAAGGGACGACTTTTTCCCCTCAATCAACTAATCAACGAATTAACCAATTAGCCAGACCAGATTCAACCGATGATATCGGTCTGAACGCTCTGAACGATCTTGACAAAAATACGGACCAGGGACTGATTCTATGAAAAAAGCCTTTCCGGTTTCATTTGAGTTCATCTACCAGCTGTTCGCACTGGTATTGATTATCATCATCGTGCACGCCGCCTATGTGGCCGTGATCCGCCCGCGGGCCGATGCGATATTGGCCAAACAGGCCGCGATGTTGGATGAAGATAAATCACAGGTTACCGAACGATCCGTATTTGTCCTGATAAAGGACTATGAGCAGGAGGCCTGTTTCATCCTCATGCTCTGGGCGCTGGCCATCATGGCCTATAAATGTATTGTCATCATCAGGCAGCGGGCGTTGCTGCAAAAAGACCTGATACCGCTGGCAGAGGCGGTTCGTATTTTGCCCGAAGATGCCCGCAGCCTGTCACGGCAGATTCAAGCCCTGCCGCCTCAACAGCAAACCGCCCTGCTTCCCAGGGCACTGCTGGCGGCGCTGCACAGGTTCAGTACAACACGCAACATCCAGGATGCCGCCGGCGCCACCCACGCTTATTGCGCTTCGGAAGCCGAACGGCTGGACTCAGATCTCTCCATGATTCGCTACATTGCCTGGGCGATTCCATCGGTGGGTTTTATCGGTACCGTGCGGGGCATCGGTCAAGCCCTTGGACAGGCCCACAAAGCGATTGAAGGAGATATTTTCGATGTCACCACAAGTTTGGGCGTGGCCTTTAATTCAACCCTGATCGCCCTGTTACTCAGTATCGTGCTGATGTTTCTTTTGCATCAATTGCAATCGCTTCAAGAACACTATGTGATGGACACCGAGGCGTATTGCGAGGAGAAACTGACAAGACATCTGCATACGCAATAAAAAAACAGGTATATGGCATAAGGCATTCGGCGCATGGTAAAGGGTAGTTAAAAAGCTAAATTAGGCGCTATTGGTTATTTGTTATTCGTTATTAGAGCGCGATGATTCCTTGATTTTAGCATTCAATTTTAGATGAAATATAAGTATAGGTTATATTCCTCCGAAACGATTAACCAATAACTAATAACGAATAACTCTCTGTACAGTGCCTTATGCACTGCGTCTTGAGCCCTACGCTTTTTGCCTTTAGATAGAGGGAAACCGCTATGAGTCTGATTGGCCTTGAAATTAGTGATGCCGGCATTATCGCAGCCGCCGGCACACCTGACAGACTACTTGAACTGGACGGGCCGGCTACGGAGAGCCCCGGCTTTGCGCTGCCGGAAAAGAAGCGCTTGCTGGTGGGCAAAGAGGCCGAAGGCAAAGCACACCTGTTCCCGCGTCAAATCCTGCATCGTTTCTGGGATCAGCTGGATACCGAACCCCTGGAGCAGCCCGCTAAGTATGCTCCTCGAAATCATGCCGAAATCGTTTACCATCACCTCTCCCGCATCTGGCAAGTTATCCAAAAGCACGGAAGTGAAATTGTCCTGGTGGTTCCCGATTTCTATAGCCGGCAGCAATTGGGACTTATCCTGGGTATCGCCCAGGAATTGTCCATGAACGTTAAAGGTTTCGTTCCTATGGCACTGGCCGTGTCGTCGGTTGCCTTTCCGGATAAAATGCTAATGCACCTTGATATTCATCTCCACCGCATCGAAGTCACCTATCTTAAGCAGGGGGAGTATCTCACCGTAGAAGATTCGGCATCGACCAGCGGAAAAGGTCTGATCCATCTGTACCGCGAGTGGATGGAAACGATTGCCCAGGAATTTGTTCGCAGCACACGCTTTGACCCTTTCCACCGGGCCGCCTCGGAACAGGAGTTGTTCGATCGCCTGCCCGGCGTACTGGCCCATTTGCAACACAATTCATCCATGGTATTCGATATGATCGATACTGCCACATCCTATAGCATTACGCTCAAGCGCGATTTTGTCACCCGCAAGGCGGAATCAATTTATGGGGAAGTTTGCCGTTTGGTTGAAAAAATACGAAAGCAACATGGCAAGGATGAACCGGCCGTAGTCCTACAATTATCAGACCGATTTAGCCGGCTTCCCGGGTGCCGGGAAGGGCTGTCGACCATAAAGGATAGTCAAATCATCGAGCTCGACCGGGGTGCCGCAGCCAGCGGCGTTCTCAGAATCTGGCAGCAGCTATCAGATCAGCGCAACGCTGAAGGGACATCTTTTTTCACCAGCCGGCCATGGCAAAATTCCCGCCGACCAAACGCTTTTGATCCGGTGGCGGAAAAGACCGTCGACACGTTACCGACGCACCTGCTCTATCGCAGCATTGCTTTTCCGATCACTGAAAAGCCGCTTACCATCGGTAGAGAGGCTGGCTCTGAAAAAACTCGTGTGCAGATT
>JBAVYC010000275.1:0-2114 GCA_049698595.1 Desulfobacterales bacterium
AAGCATAATAAAAGGTGACCGTAAAAATTTTTAAGGGTGGCATGAAGTGGAAAAAGAACAATTAATTAAAAGAATTGTTGGGATAGAAATGATAGGATTTCTCAGTATCATTGTTATTATTTGGTTGGATGAATTTTTTGATCTACCGCATATTATGTTTGGCGCATCGGCTACACCTGCAAACTACTCTGAAAGCATTTTAGAATCTACTTTAATTTTATTACTGGCACTCACCATAATATTTTTAACTCATACTATATTGCAAAGATTAAAATTTCTTGAAGGCCTCCTTCCAATTTGTTCTTTCTGTAAGAAAATTCGATCTAAAGATCGTTGGATTCCTATCGAACAATATATTAGTTCGCATTCAAAAGCTGATTTCACACATGGTCTGTGTCCAGAATGTTTGGAAGATAATTACGGCAATGTAATGGAAAATAAACTATAAAAAAACCTAATAGAAATTCGTTCATGACGGTTGCAGATTCCTCCAACGTATATGCAAAATTTGTCCTCTCAAAAATACAGATAAGTAAACAAATCAACATATCCGCTTAATGATTTGGACCTGTGATATCCACAATAGCGATGGATATATTAGCAACTTTGCGTATGAACACTACGGCTATAGAACGACAATAGTTCCGAGGGTGGCGTCAAAAGACTATTGTTTACATTGCTCACAATTCGGAGCCGGATCTAACTGGCCTATTTTTCGTATCCCCAGATTATATTGGATTATTGCATCCCAATGTCAAATCTACTATGGTGAGAAATATCAGATCTATTCAGGTTTTTTTGGATGTCGCACTGCTGTATATCTTGGCTATAGGTAAAAAAAATGATAAATGATGAAATCAAAGAGACTGTGAAGGGCCGCTATAGCAAATTTGCTGCAACAGGTGGTAGCAAAGATTCCTGTTGACCCAGCAAGCAACAGCCCGGTTCGGGCTATGCCATTGATCAAGGGCTTTATAGCCAGGAAGAGCTTTCCTCAGCCCCGGAGATAGCTCTTAACCTATCACGAGGTTGTGGAAATCCCACTGGATTTACGACTCTTGAACCCGGAGATGTTGTTGTGGATTTCGGCTGTGGTGGTGGGATTGACGTCATTTTGGCTGCCCGCAAGGTTGGAGAAGGCGGGAAAGTGGTGGGAATAGATTTTGCCCCTCAAATGATTGAACAAGCAAAAATGGCTGTGATTGAATCTGGGCTCCAAGAAAGGGACATTGAGCTCCGTGTTGCTGATATGGGAAAGTCGCAGCTTCCAAATGATTTTGCAGATGTCGTTATATCGAATTGTGTTATCAACTTGTGTCCTGACAAAGACGCAGTCTATGGAGAAGCGTTTCGGATACTGAGACCCGGTGGACGACTTGCCATCTCGGATATTGTCCTAACCAAGGATATTGATTCCCAATTGCGAGGGCGATTTCAGGCAACATGGGCAGGATGCCTGGGAGGCGCTATTCTTGAAGAGGGCTACCGGCATACGTTGAAAAAAGCTGGTTTTGCAGAGTTTCAGATCGCGTCCCGTCATACTCTTACCCCCATGGAACTCAAAGCAATGGCGAGTTGTCCGGGTGAAGAGTTCACACCGCCCCCCGACGATGAAGACCTCGAAATTGTGCAAGGAAAAGTTGACAGTGTTAAGTTCACGGCAATAAAACCACCTTCGGCTTAAATTATAGAATCCTTTGCATTTTTATGTTGAAGACTATTTGATTCAATCCAAATCGCTGAAGTCGAATTATTTTGATTCAGGAATTATTAATATGAAAATAGTACAACGACCTCAGAATCTAATCACCAGACGGGACTTTTTATTCGGAACAGCTAGTCTAGCCTTGACAACTGCTTTACCTGCTTGCAGTGAAACACCAAAAACTTTGCAAAACCCGACATCAGGGCCAAAGATTTCTTCGGTAACCGATCAGGAACTGCAAGTGAGTTGCTCATGGGTGGCTAAGGGAGAGCATGAAAACTCATACAATATCTATAAAAAGACGGTAGAAGCGGCAACTGATTTTTCCTGGTTGTCCAAGGGGGACCGGGTACTAATCAAAATAGCGCTAAATTCGGGTAACACTTACCCGGCTACTACCGATCCCTGG
>JBAVYC010000276.1:0-27854 GCA_049698595.1 Desulfobacterales bacterium
GTTCTAGCTCATTAAGAATAGGATGGTAGTTGCCATCAAAATATTTCTGGGACAAATGCTTTGCCAAATGTTGCAGTGAAATCGATTTGTCGGTCTTGTTGATTAGATCCAGTATTTCGTTTTGCAAACCGGAATTGTCGTTCAAGGAGGATATAAATTCTTCATTTTTTATGCCGGCAGTGGTTTTCCATTTCTTAATTGAAAGAAAGTCACTCAT
The DNA here is from genome assembly GCA_049698595.1 of Desulfobacterales bacterium. Classification (GTDB taxonomy): domain Bacteria; phylum Desulfobacterota; class Desulfobacteria; order Desulfobacterales; family JAFDCJ01; genus JAFDCJ01. The sequence goes on from JBAVYC010000276.1 coordinate 218, forward strand.
TTTCCTCAGTACATGCCTCTTTAAAGCTTGACCGACAATGGACACCGTCCCGGCTTTATGAGTAACATCGTCTTGCTTTGGATTTTCTGCAAGTTTATCCCGGCCTGGATCTGAGCTGCCCTTAGTTGGATGATTTTGCGATAAATTTACCTCTGCTGATAGCTGTCCAAAATTTAGTGCCAATGCGTCCAATTCACTGTCAACAGCGCTTAATACCCTGTCGGTATTCCTCAATTTAAGCAGAACAAAGCCGGCGGATATGAATAATAGCAGTAATAATAGAAGCATGCATACCACGACAAAAGGATACATTCCTGCTGATTCGGCTAAACGTAAAAATAAACTGGTGAGCTCTGATCGTATCATGTCAAATCAATAAAAGGTTTTAAGGCCTGCAATTTATAAAACCAATTCAATAATAACTTTAGCCCCATCTGACAAATCAGAATGAGACCTCAATTCGATTATCGACTGATTTAACAAATAACTTGAACCCGGGTTTATCCACAGGCGATTCCCTGATGAGATTGAATATTATCGAATTTCAATTCCCCGATAAAACGGGATTTAGGCTGTGCTGCAACTCCGCGAGCGGGATCTGCGCTTAGCTGCGACCGGCTAAGCTCTTCCGGGTTAGACCATGCGCTTTATAAAAAACGAGGTTTCCTTTCCTTCGGTTTCAGTTTTGATTATTTCGTTCCCGGTAGTATTCGCCCAGGCTGGAAAATCGGTCAGGGCCCCGGGATCGCTGGTCACCGCCTGAAGCACCTGCCCGACTTCGATCTCTTTGATTCCCTTGCTTACCTTGACAACCGGCATGGGACATGCCAGACCTTTCAAATCCAATATTTTTACGGCATTGATGTCGTCACTCATTTTATTTACCCTTTCTTCTCTTCTTGTGGTTATCAATAATCCCGTATCCCGCCCCGATAGATATAGAGCGTTCAGGCAACCCCGCCCTATTTCCCGTACATGCTGGCGGCACACTCATTTTTACCCAAATCCATTATTTCCTGTTCTTCATCGTCGACCTCCAATATGCCGGCATTGACCTTGCGGATTTCCCCATAGACATCAGGCTGTTTGCGCATATTATCTTTGATAAATCGAACGAAATCGTTTTCTTCTGCGATTCCGTAAATATCCGCATTTTTAGTCTTGATGCTGCCCATGGTATCGACAAACACCTTTTCCGGATTTGCTTCGGCCCAATCCAGGTAGTGGCCCGGTAAGATAAGCAGATCGTCATTCATCTCGGCAATTTTAGTCTTGAGCGTTTTAAATAATAACTTGGACCATTCTTCGGCCTTGCCGCCCAGGTCCGGACGACCGATGGATAAAACGAAAACCGTATCCCCGGTAACCAGAAATTTATTGTCAATGAGATAGGAAGTACTTCCCGGCGTGTGTCCCGGTGTGTGAATGGCTTTGATTTCCGGACCACCCTTCGAAAACTGAAAAATTTCCTGATCGTTGACGCTTTTGTATTCAAAAACGGCATCTTTAAAATCATTCTGATGGCCGACGATCTGGGCGCCGGTATCAGAATGAATGAGCTTGCTGCCGGATATATAGTCTGCCTGCAAATGGGTCTCAAAGGTTTTGATGATCCGGGCGCCATGCTCATTGGCAAAATCCTGATAAAACTGTGCGTTTCTGGATGGATCGAAAACGACCATTTCATCTTCATATATCAGTCCATAACTGCAGGACGCCTTGCCCGGACGGATGAACTGATAAAGGGCGTACCCGTTTTGTGATGCCACCAATTTAGGTGTCAGCAGGTTGCCCCAGCTTTTTATGCCCTGCTCTAATATTTTAACGTCCTTCCATCCGTTATTCAGCAGGATTTCACCGACATATTTGGCAGACCCCTCTTTGGCGCAGACGATCCGGATGCTTTCCTCTTTGGGAACCTGAAACCGGTCAACCGACGCTTCTTCTTCCTCGATAAACTCAATATACGGGATATTGATCATCTTTGATAGATGGGGACCTTCCACCTTAAATCGCCCAAATTCCTCATTGTTGCGGACATCAAGCAATGTAAAATCGTGCCCTTCCTGGGTGACCCAGTCGAATAATTCTTCTGCTCTGTAAGACTGTACTTCCATGATTTACCTCCTTTAAGTTTTGCTATTCAATAGTCAATTCCAGCTTGTCTGGATTCGCTATTTTTGATTTTGTTATGCGCCAAATAAATCATCTGTTTAAATCCGTTCAAATCCGTGTCTTAAAGCTATCTGCCTTTAAACAAAGGTTTTCTTTTTTCCAGGAACGCCGCCTGCCCTTCTATCAAATCTTCACTGAGAAAGGAAGCCCGGGTGATTGATTCAGCTTCTTTCAAGTCATTTTTATCAAACTGCGAAGTTCGTAACAATAGATTTAATACCCGCTTGGTTCCTTTCAAAGCCACCGGCGCGTTAGCGGCTATCTCTGCAGCCATCCGGTAGGTGAAGGATTCCAAGTTGTCTCCGGGTATTAGATAATCAACCAGGCCGAGCTCTTTTAACCGTATGCCTTTGTAAGCCCGCCCGCTAAAAAAAATTTCCTTGGTGCTTTTCAGACCGATGACCTGGATGAAACGCTGCAAACCGCTCCAGGGATACACCAGTCCCAATTTAGCCGGCGGCATCCCGATACGGATATTCTCGGCACCGATCCGGATGTCGCAGCAGATCGCCAGCTCACATCCGGCACCGAATGCGACGCCGTTGATCATGGCAATCACCGGAAACGGGTAGTCGATGATGGTTTTAAAAAGGGACTCGACCGGGTTTAATGTTTCCAGCTTTTCATGGGGGGCATTGCTGCGACGGGTGGGCAGGGAAGCGATGTCATATCCTGAGCAGAAAGCTTTATCGCCGGCGCCCCGAATAACAACCGTACGGATGGCGTCGTCCGCGGATAGTTCTGCGAGTGTCTGTGATAAAATATTGACGAGCTCGGGAGAAAGGGAATTTTTTTTCTCAGGCCGATTCAAGGTCAGGGTCGCCATATTGTTTTTTCGATGAACTCGCAGCAGTCTGGTTGGCAAAAGGATCTCCTTCTTTTACTATAATGTGTTTTAGTGCTTTTGGCGGCCGACAATACCTCTCGGGTGGTAAATCCATCCGCTAAAAACTTGATATACTATAACGCACCGGTGGCTGCTATTCAATATAAACAGGTAAGTTTTCAATACGTTGAATTATTTTCTAAGGTCCGATTATGTATTAATGTTTGACAGCCATGATTTGTGTACAGTATACAGTATCCATAGAAATTTAATATAAGGATGGTGGGACATGACACAAGCCAAAACGCACCAAAACGAACTGGAAAGGCTGTCTGCTTTGGAGAGCCGGGCGGAAATCGGCGGGGGACCGCAGGCCATCACGCGACATCACCAAAAAGGCAAATTAACCGCGCGTGAACGGCTTGATCTGCTTTTCGATCCGGACAGCTTTGTTGAAGTCCACAAACTGGCCCAAAGCCAATCCGTTGATTTCGGCATGCAGGAAAAAAGGGTTCCCGGAGACGGTGTGGTTACCGGTTACGGGACCATTGAAGGACGGCTGGTCTTCGCCTATGCCCAGGACGTGACGGTGCTTGGCGGCTCTGTCGGTACGATCCATGGTCGCAAAATTTGCCGGCTGATGGATGAAGCCATAAAGGTTAAAGCCCCATTGGTTGCTTTGAACGATTCCGGTGGCGGGCGCCTGCACGAAGGTTTCTTTGCATCCAAAGGGGTGGCCGGGATGTTTTATCGCAATACGGCCGCTTCGGGATTGATCCCTCAGATTACCGGCATGATGGGTTCCAGCGCCGGAGTTGCCGTTTATTCACCGGCTTTGACCGACTTTATCGTCATGGTAAAAGGGCAAAGTCATATGGTCATTACCGGGCCGGCGATTATCAAATCGGTAACCGGTGAGGACCTCGGCCTCGAAGAGCTTGGCGGCGCCAAAGTTCACAGTGAAATAACCGGCCAGGCCCACCTTGTGGCCGACAGTGATCAGGAGTGCATCGATATTATCAAAAGACTGCTCGGGTATTTGCCCTCAAACAACGATGAACAACCACCGGTGGTTGCGAACAGCGATGACCCCGACCGCGTCGACGACAGTCTGGAGAAAATCGTTCCGGCCGATTTTAGAAAATCCTACGACATGCACCAGGTAATCCTGCGGGTTGTCGATAATGAAGATTTTTTTGAAATTTTACCCAGGTTTGCCCCCAATATCATCATCGGGTTTGCACGCCTGGATGGATCCAGCATCGGCATTGTCGCCAATCAGCCCCGATTCAAAGCCGGGTGTCTGGATGTCGACTCATCCGACAAAGCCGCCCGGTTCATCCGGTTCTGTGATGCGTTTAACATCCCCCTGATCAATCTGGTGGATGTTCCGGGATACTTTCCAGGAGCGACCCAGGAGCATGCCGGCATCATCCGTCACGGCGCCAAAATGCTGTATGCCTATGCCGAAGCGACGGTACCCAAAATTACCCTGGCCCTGCGCAAAGAATACGGCGGGGCGGTGATGGGCATGTGCTGTGTGGGTATGGGGGTGGATCTGATGCTTGCCTGGCCAATTGCGCAACTGGTTGTGCTGGATACCACCGCAGCGGTAAATCTTATTTTCCGCAAGGACATTGCGACCGCGGAAAATCCTGAAGAGTTCAGACAGCAGAAAATTGAGGAATATGACTATAAGTATTCCAATCCCTATCATGCGGCGTCAAACATGCTGGTGGATTCCGTTATCAAGCCGCGCGAGACCCGGCCGCAGCTCATCAAAGCGCTGCGGATGCTAAAAAACAAGCATAGGCCGGAGCCGAATAAACGGCATGGAAACATACCGCTGTAACAGGCAATACTCTCTTTAACATCATGGAATTGGGCTTTAGTATTCATAAATCAATAAATCAATAAATCTGAAGCACGAAATACGAAATTCGTATTTTAAAATCGAAACTCTAAATCTAAAACTAACGAGTATTATCAACTTTTTGTTAGAAATAAATAACGGCGAAAGGGTATAATCATGGATTTCGATCTGACCAAAGAGCAAAAAATTATTCAGCAGGCGGCCCGGGAGTTTGCCAGGGGCGAATTTACCGATGTAGCGCGGGAGTTGGACATCAACGAAACCTACCCGGAAAAAATCGTAAAAAAAGCGCGGGAGCTGGATCTTATCGGGCTTTTCATCCCCGAAGCCTATGGGGGCCCCGGTTTAGGCTATTTGGAGCAGGCCATGGTGTTGGAGGAGTTCTGGAAAGTAGATCCGGGTATCGGCCAGCAACTCAGCTCGATTACATTTGGTGCCGAAGAATTGATCCTTTTCGGTACCGAGGAGCAAAAAAAGAAATGGTTGCCACCCCTGTTTGAGGGAAATGCGGTCATGGGGTTTGCCATCACCGAACCGGATGCCGGCAGCGATACCGCCGCGGCGACCACCACGGCCGTCCGAGACGGCGATGATTATGTGATCAACGGCAGCAAGGTGATGATCGGCAACGGCACGGTGGGCACATTTATGCTGGTCTATTGTCTGACCAATCCCGAAGTGGAGCGCAAAACCGCCCGCCACAGCATTTTGATTGTAGAGACCGACCGCGAAGGCTACAAAGCCGATCCCATGCATGGCAAAATGGGACTGCGAGCCTCCGACACCTCCGCCGTGTATTTTAATAATGTCAGGGTGCCCAAAGAAAATCTTCTGGGGACCGAAGGAAACGGATTTATTCAATTAATGAAGTTTTTTGACCATTCCCGCGCCTATGTTGCCGGCCACGGAATCGGATTGGCCCAGGGTGCCCTGGATATGTCCATCAAGCATGTAAAAGGCCGAAAGCAGTTTGGTCGGCCTCTCGGCGCATTTCAAGTCACCCAGTTTAAAATTGCCGAAATGGCAACCAAGGTTGAAATCGCTCGCAACACGGTCTACAAGTCCGCATGGTTACTGGATCAGGGAAAACCCGATACGAAACTGACCGCTATGGCCAAATTGTTTGCCTGTCATGTGGCCGTTGAAGTGGTGGATGAAGCCCTCCAGCTTCACGGCGGCTACGGCTATTTCAATGACTATGATATCGAACGGTTCTACCGCGCCGCCAAAGTGCTCGAAATTTATGAGGGCACCAAGGAAGTCGAAAAGATCGTGATATCGCGGGAAGTATTGGGGAAATTGTAATCACAAATTTTGTCTGTCCCATTTTAGTTGATCAAAATATTTCTCATCCACATGTTGCTTGGCTTCTATTTCCGCAATTATAACCGCATGCTGCTTTACCAAACGCTCTGTTAGACCGTCGGACAAACTCGGAATTTCTGCCTATTACGGAGTAACCCAACGAGCGCTATTACCATTTAACTGACTGAATCGGGATGTCGCTGAGGATCGGGTTATACATGGTATCAAAGGTGCCGCCGGTTGAGATATGTCCAACCGCTTTTTCAGGGTTGGACTCGATATCAACCGGATTACCAGCTGCATCGACCAGCTCACCCTCATCGTTCACTTTAACAATGCCGGTCGGTGTGGTTCCGGTGCCCTCCTTGTTGTAAGGGCGGCTGACGATGATCTCACCAACCGGTATGATTTCGCCGCCAGCATTTTTAACGGTACCATCTGATCTCAATGTAAATGGTACGTTACCGGACTCTGAGCCAAACACGTCTTTGCCTAAATTGTAACTCTGATCGAGCACAATTTTTCGATAGAGTCTGATGTTGTTCTTCATCGTTTGCTGGGACGGATATAGCAGACTACCTTTAATATAGCTGTCGCCTGTCTTTTCGTCCTGATCCAGATAACCGAGAGAAGCTACATAAGAGCGCATGACCTTCTGGCGGTCAAACAGATGCACACGGCGCTCAGCAGCGGCCATGTTCTTGAGCAGGTCATCATCAAAGATCGCGCCTATTGCGTGTGTCAAATCGAGTGACTTCTGATTGGCGGCCGAGTATAGCTTGAGCTGATCGGCTACTTCACCGGGCATGATACCGTAAAGGTCGGCACCGACAACAGCGTGATAAAAATAGCCTAGCTCGCCCATCGACGCCCTTGAGTTCATATAATCCTGCAGACGGCTGCGTTGTGGATTCTTTGAATCGTAGGCCCCATAGTCCATTTCACGCCAACCAGCCTCTGCCGGCAGTTTTCGCTCAAAAGACCAGACGGAATCCACCGTGTTGCCGACTTTTCCGTGACAGCCAATGCATTGCATCAGCTCCTCGGTGGTTTGCGGTCGCAACTCCCCGCGCCTATCTTCGATGAAGGCCGCGAGCAGCCAACCGGCATTGTTGTCAACCCAGCCCTGGCCTTCGTTCCCGATGATAAAATCGTCGTAATGTGCGTCTTCGTCGATGTCATCGATACCGACTTCTTTCCATTTGTACATATAGCGCAGCTCCTTGACCCGGCGTGAGCGTGTGCCGGGAAACTCGTACGTCACGGTCTTGTTGTCGACAACGCCATCGACCTTTTCGCCGAATTCACCATCCGCATTGAGATCCACATAATGCAATGGGTGCGCAAATTCAGTCCCCACCGGAAAAAAGCCGCGTACTACCTTTTCTTTAAAAGCATCGCCGTAATAGTGGGTTTCTTTATATGACCGGTTCTTGAGGTTCAGTTCCAGAAGATCGAGGTTTTTCTGATAAATTTCCTGGTTGAAATTACCTTTTTCGCTCCTGAAAGGCCGTGGCAGCCGTATGTAAATTCCGCTCACACTGCCCGAAAGCGGCGTAAAAATGCCGTAGGGGAAAAAGTTAATGGCGCGCCAACCTGTAAACGCCTCTTTTTCATCCCGAACAAAGCCGTCCGCATCGACAAAGCCGTGGGTGCCACCGCTTGTCGGGTCTTTTGCACGGTAAGGAAAAAGATGCGACGGGTTCAGTGCCGGAAACAAAACAAATTCAGATGATTCCCTATTGAGCCACTCAGAGTTGGCTGTAGGGCGCGCTTTTTCGAAGGCCGGCTGCCAGTTGTCCCTGCGAACATAGGCAACGTCTCCGCTGTCTGGTAGCGCGATGCCTTCCTTTTGCAAGCGCTCTGAGATTTCCTGGGGGAAAATGGTGTTGCGCCATAGCACCTTGTTCATATCAGGCGAAGGAAAGCTGTAAAGGACTTGATCCTCTCCGAGCGGAAAAGCGTTGCCATGCTTTATTTTCGCAAGGTAGTCGGTATGACAGTAAAGACAAGCGTTCTGAGTTCCGTAACTGGTTTCAATCCAGCATTGTGCTGGAATCGAAGGCTCTTCGTTATAAGACGGCTTATAAGGTGCGCCGGTACGCTTTAAAAAATCTTTGGGAGCGACACCCTTATGGAAATCAGCCATGCGTATGGCATGAGCAGTCAACCCCTTTTTATGCAAGTCTTCTCGTGCTTGGCGTGTCGGATCAAGCTCCCCCTCTTCGGCTACCAACACGTTTGCACCACTGATTACCACAGCTAACAGGATAATTTGGGCTTTACGCATGAATTTCATCTTTTTCCTCTTTTCCCCTTTTTGGTGGTAAATGCGGTTGGCATCATTATTTCTCAAGAAATCGAAATGATTGCCAAATCAGCAGCGTACAACTTAATTCATAACAAGTTCAACTAGCTGCGTCCGATAATAATTTGCTTTTTATAGTCCCTTTGGTTTGAGAAAGCTGCGAAAAATATTATCGATTTTTAGAAATTATGCTGACTCCCATTATGTTGTGGCCGGTTTTTTGCTCTGCCAACCTTTGATAATTGAGATTCTATTAACCCCGGCTATACTTAAGATATGCTCTAAATTTGCCCCAAATTTGACGAAGCTCCGGTTTCACATTTCTTGCCATTCTCTACAATCGGAAAATTGCTGAAATTTTTATAGATTTCTTATGGATATCGTAGAATCTTAAAAACGTTGAATTCCTTAGCGTTTCACAATCTTCAAAAAATTAGCTGGACTAACAAGGGGCTCATTCGATAGAAACTACCATCCGGGCCTACAAATTTACCATTACAAAATTTAACCAAAATTTTGCAAACCTCAACGAGGGCAGTAAAGTACAGACAAAGCCGACCTGCACTAAGATAATTATTCATTTCTACTTATCCTTGGCGTTATATCCCGCTTCTAGTGCTTTTAATGATGCACTCAGCATTTTTTGATTCTTGCCGAACCGATCTTCCAAAACGGTTTGTATCTCCGCCAGTGAGCAAAATAGGGTGTTTCTGTTTTCGCCCTTTTTTTCAGACATTGCCAGCGCAAATCCGAGAACGATAAGATTCACTGCTTTCGGGTTTCCCATTTCCTGGGCCAGTGTATCCGCATCGATGGTATCCAGCGGCTGGTGATTATCGTTTTTTGCATCATTTTCACCGTTGACAATGACCCAGCCGCCGTCTTTTAAAAATGCGCCGTGCTGGGCTAGATTTTCAGCCCTCAAAGCCAGCAAACCATCCGCCTGTGCCGGACGAATCAAGGGGCTCGAAAAATTCCCCACTTTCAAGTGCGATAATACGGTCCCTCCCCTCTGGGCCATCCCGTGTGTCTCGGACGTAAACACGGCAAGCCTTTTTTTGATGGCTGCTTCTGCCAAAAGACGGGTCACGAACAACACACCCTGACCGCCTACGCCGCTGATGATGATCTGTTGCATTATAGTTTCGTCCATTGGACCTCCAGAGAATAATAGGTACTATTGGCCTTACCCCGTATGCCCTGGGCCATGCACCAATTCTAATTTTCTAACACCATCTTAAACCGCTCTCAGTTCCCGCTGTCTAGCATTGAGTATCCAGCACCCAGCCACCCACAGTACCCAGAATCTATTTCTTCTCCACAATCGCCCCTTTGGGGCATACATTCAGACATACCCCGCAATCGATACACAAAATGCGATCGATGTCGACATATTTTTCATCTTTGGCCTCATCTTGATGATACACAAGTGCCGGGCATTCAAACTGTTTGACACAAAACGCGCAACCATCGCAATCTTCCGTGATTTCAACCGGATGAGGCTCCGTGGCCTCACCTTTTCTGGCCAGATCGATAACACATGGATATCTGGATATCACAACGGCCGGTCCATTCTCGCGACTGTATTTGACAGCGTCCTTCATCAAAGCCGTGAAATCATTCACCTTGTAAGGATCACCGGTTTTGCAATACTTTATCCCACAGCCACGAACCAAGGATTCAATGTCGACGGTGTTCAAAGGTTCGCCACAGGCACCATGTCCACTGGTCGGCGTCGGCTGACTGCCGGTCATGGCCGTCGTTCGATTGTCCAGAATTACCAACACGAATTTGACGTTCTGAACCACGGCATCAATCAGGGGTGGCACGCCGGAATGGAAAAAGGTGGAATCCCCGATGGTCGCCACAATGTCCGGACGTTTTTCCTCGTTTTTATAGGCATGATAAAATCCGGCAGCCTGACTGATGGCCGCTCCCATGCAAAGCACGGTGTCAACCGCCCCCAAGTTCAATCCCAGCGTATAACAGCCGATATCACTCGTGTATATTCCCTTGCGAGCCGCCTTTTTAATGGCAAAAAAACTGGCGCGGTGCGGGCACCCGGCACAAAGCGTCGGGCGTCTGCCCGTTGCAAACGGTATGGATAGCCTCTCGGATTTAATCCCGGCAAACTTGCCGATGATCTCTTGAATATCTTCCGGATAAAGCTCTCCGACTTTAGGCACGTCATTGGACATCTTACCCTTGACCCGGTGGCGGTCGGCCAGCTGCATCTCGATAACGCCCATGGGTTCTTCGATGATAAGAATTTCTTCGTAGGTTTGAATCAATTCGGATATAAACTCACTGTGCAGGGGAAAAGGCTGGAGCACCTGATAAAAGGGAATTGTCTGCCACAGGCCCAATTCTTTTATGATTTCTTTACAGTGCGCAGCAGCGACACCCGACGATACAATTGCTTTTGGTGCGATCGCTTCAGGATTGTGTCGCAGCGGGGCTGTCGGTTTGTGCTGGGCCATGGCCGTCAGTTTTTTTTCCACCTCAGTATGCAAATGGAATCGAAATCTCGGCGTGGCCGCCCATCGGCTCGGGTCTTTTTCGAATTTCACCTCCCGGGGCTCCTGGGATATGTTTTCCAACAACACGTCCTGGCGGGAATGACAGACCCGTGTCGTGGGCCGCAACATCACCGCTGAATTAAACGTTTCGGAAAGTTCATAGGCCATCCCGATCATGTCTTTGGCCTGCAGCGGCGTATCCGGATCCAGTACAGGAATTCTCGCCATCATCGCCATCAAACGGCTGTCCTGTTCAGTCTGAGAAGAGATAGGTCCGGGATCGTCGGCGCTGATTACGATAAAGCCGCCTTTGACACCCATGTAAGCAGCGCTCATCAGGGGGTCGGAAGCCACGTTCAATCCGACCTGTTTCATGGCCACCGCCGTGCGCAATCCGGTCTGACATCCCGCATAGGCAATCTCAAAAGCGATTTTTTCGTTTACCGCCCATTGGGTATGCATGCAAATCTTATTTTCTTTTTGAAAAAAGGCCACGGCCGCCAGGATCTCGGAGGCCGGCGTACCCGGATAAGAGGTCGCAACGGCACAGCCATTTTCCACCAAACCGCGTGCAATGGCTTCGTTTCCCAACAACAATCTGCGTTCAGTCACGATGCTTAACCTCCGCAAAACGACAGTTGAATAGTTGATTAGTTAACTCGTTGAATAATTGAAAAATGAGCACTATTTTAGTCTATGTGATTTGTCTGTTGTGGGTTGCATTTTGTGCGTGGTTTGTGGTTTACCTTCTGCGGGGTCTATAATTGACAATACTTTACCGTAACCCGTTGCTTTTGTCGGAGCACAGAAACCAGAAGCCAGTATCGAGCATCGAGTACCCAGCGTCCAGCAATCCGTTTTTCTTTGAGCTTTTAGCCCTAAGTCCTGTGCTCTCTGCGCTTTTTGCCCGAAACCCGAAACTCGCATCCCATAACTCGAAACTCACAACCCGCATGGTGCAACTCGCAACGTGCAACCCGCAACCTGCAACTCACAACTCGCCACTACAACTCAAAAGCGGTCACTGTTATGTTCAAAGGCAGTTCCCGCAGCTTTTCAAGAGCCTCTTCGGGGACTACGGTGTCAGTTCGTATAAATATCATGGTTTTATCACCGCCTTCTTCCTGGCCGACCCGCATTCTGCTGATATTGATCTCATGATCGGCAAGCAACATTCCAATTCTGCCGATGGCACCCGGTTTGTCATGATTATGGATTAAAACGAAACGGTCATGGGGATGAAGCTCGAGTCGAAAATTATTAATATTGACCACACGGGGATCTTTGCGCCCAAAAATGGTACCCGCGACTTTGGCGGTTCCTTCCGCCGTCACTGCGCTGACGGTGATCAAATTGAGGTATTCTTCAGTCTCGGCAATGGTGGTTTCGGTAACTTTGATGCCTCTTTCCCGGGCCATGACTTCGGCGTTGACGGAATTCACGGTATCTTTGACCATGGGGGTTAACAATCCTTTTATTACGGCAGTACTTACCGGCGATAGATCGAGGGACTGGAAATCTCCGGCATATTCAATCACGACTTCTTTTACAGGCCCCTTGGACAACTGGGCCAGCAGACATCCCATCCGGTCGCCTAAGGTCAGCAGCGGTCCGATCTTCTCAAGCAGCTCTCCGCTGACTGCCGGCACATTGACGGCATTGATGATGGTGCCGTTTTTAAGATAGGCAATGATTTGTTCGGCCACCTGTACCGCCACGTTGGTTTGAGCTTCCAAGGTTGAAGCCCCGAGATGCGGCGTACAAATGACCCGATCGAGTTCAAAAAGCGGACAGACCCCGGGGGGTTCGTGCGCGAATACATCCAGGGCCGCACCCGCAACTTTCCCGGAAATCAAAGCTTCGTTCAGATCGGCCTCATCCACAATGCCGCCGCGGGCACAATTGATAATCATGACACCGTCCTTCATTTGATCGAAGGCAGCTTTGTTCAGCAAACCGACGGTATCCTTCAATTTCGGGACATGCACGGTGATATAGTCCGCTCTGCGGTAAAGTTGCACAAGCGTCACCGCCTCAAAACCGGCCCTTTCGATTTGCTCCGGGGCAACGAAAGGATCGTGTACAATCACCTGCATTTTAAGTCCCCGGGCGCGATCGGCAACAATCGAGCCGATCTTTCCCATCCCGATCACACCCAGGACCTTATTGAATACTTCCCTTCCCTGAAGCTTTTTCTTTTCCCAGCGACCGGCCTTTAAGGTCGATGTGCCCCAGGGGATGTTGCGGGTTAACGCCATCATCATGGCAATGGTATGTTCGGCAGTGGTGACAACATTGCCGGTGGGGGTGTTCATGACCACAACGCCCCGTTTGGTTGCCGCCGGAATGTCGACGTTGTCCAATCCGATCCCGGCACGCCCGACGACCTTCAGGTTTTGGGCCGAGTTCAGGATGTCTTCGGTTACTTTGGTTGCGCTGCGAATGACCAGGGCATCATATTGTCCGATGACACTTTTGAGTTCATCGGGCGCCAATCCGGTATGAACATCTACTTCGATCCCCGGTTCTTCCTGAAACATTTTAATGCCGATATCTCCGAGAACGTCGCTGACGAGTACTTTCATGATTGCCCTCCCGATCCGGATAAACCGGAAATAACAAATTACAAGCACCAAATTATTTTATAATAACTGAAACCTGAAACCTTCATTTTCGTACAGCATGTTGTCAGATAATGCCCGTTAAGATTCGATAAAAAAGGATGGCCTTTTAACCGAAAATCCGCTAAAAGGCCATCGTCAAATGAGTGTCGCAATCTTATTTGGAAAAGGTGCGGTGCCGCTTAGCTGTTGCGTTTTCTGGCCTGTTCGATCAATTCGATCAGGCTGGCGACCTTTTGTTTGGGACGCGCCTGCCACAGATGATTGAATTGATCTTCCGTCAAATTGTCCTTTAAATACTGTACCACATCAAAGTGTTCCCACCAGCAGTCCAGAATCTTGAAGCAAGGCTGCTGGGCGTCACCACAGATTTCACAGTAGTCAAACGGTACGGAGTTGCCCAATCTGGGGCAACGCCGCACCAGGCTGTTTTGTCCCTTTTCCATGAGGCATCTAAATGAGAGATACGAAATTTAAAAGCTTTTTAAAATCGCCGGTTTGGGATAGCTTTCCAGCACCTTTTCGGCCTCTGCAATGTCCTCGGCCGGAAATGCATAATCCTCGAGTTGGCCGGACAGGTAACGGTCATAAGCCGCGAGGTCAATCAGGCCATGACCGCTCCAGTTGAAAAGAATGACCTTTTCCTTGCCCTCCTCCTTGGCCTTTTTGGCTTCATCCACCACACAGGCCAGAGCGTGATTGGTTTCCGGAGCAGCGATGACTCCTTCTGTCCGGGCACATAGAAGTCCAGCTTCATAGGTGTCGATTTGTCCGAAAGCCTTGGGCTCTAAAATACCTTCAACGATGAGCTGACTTACGGTTGGTGCCATGCCGTGATAACGCAGTCCACCGGCGTGCAGGGGCGGCGGCACAAAGGTGTGCCCCAGACTGTGCATGGGAAGCAGCGGCGTATAGCCGGCCGTATCACCATGGTCGTAGGCAAAAGGCGCTCGGGTCATCGTCGGGCAGGCTTCCGGTTCGACCGGATAGATGGCAACGTCTTTGCCGTTGATTTTGTCATAGGCATATGGAAATGCCAGTCCGGCAAAATTGCTGCCGCCCCCGGCGCATCCAATAACGATATCCGGGTATTCCCCGATTTTTTCCATTTGTATTTTGGCTTCAAGACCGATGATGGTCTGATGCAGCATGACATGATTGAGCACACTGCCCAGAGAATAACGGGTCTGGCCGGACGTATCGGTGACGGCCGCTTCCACGGCTTCACTGATGGCGATACCGAGGCTGCCCGGGGTATCCGGATCTTTTTCGAGAATTTCACGCCCGGCTTTGGTCTCCGTACTGGGACTGGCGATGCAGTTGGCCCCCCAGGTTTGCATCATGGATTTGCGGTACGGCTTCTGATCAAAACTGATTCGGACCATGAACACCTTGCATTCGAGTCCATACTGGGAACAGGCAAATGCCAGCGCACTGCCCCACTGACCGGCACCAGTTTCGGTGGTCAGCTTTTTAATGCCGAATTCCTTGTTGTAGTAGGCCTGGGCAACGGCCGTATTGGGTTTGTGGCTGCCGGGCGGGCTGACGCCTTCGTATTTGTAATATATTCTTGCAGGGGTATCCAGGGCTTTCTCCAGGCCGTAAGCCCTTATCAGCGGAGACGGACGCCAGATGCTCAAGACGTCCAGAATCCCATCCGGAATGTCGATCCATCTTTCGGTGCTGACCTCCTGCTCGATCAGGTTCATCGGAAAAACCGGCGCAAGCTGGTCAGGACCCACCGGGTTGCCGTCCGGACCCAGGGGCGGATTCATTTTGATGTCCGCTAGAATGTTGTACCACTGGCGTGGCATCTCATCTTCAGTTAGAACGACCTTCCTATTTTTCATAGCCCCTCCTCGCTGAGTGTTAATGGTTTGTTTCGCTGTGATTATAAGATTCCTACAATCTTAAATTCGAGTGATATTAAATGGTTAAGGCTTAAACATCGGTTCACAAATTGCCTTGACTTCATTTTGTATACGGTATACAGAAGTTAGTCAAGAAAATAATCGACCTCTTAAAAATGAAAGGAGCGGCAATATGGCCACTGAAAAACAACTCTACCGCACAGCCTATAACCCATTGCTCATCCGACCCGACCGTCCATTGCCGGACGAAGTTGCCGTTATCGGCGCGGGCACCATCGGTCCGGATATCGGCTATTACCTGAAAAGCGCAATGCCGGATTGCAGACTATTCTTGCTGGACGTCGTTGCAGATCCGCTAAAACGCGCTGAACAGCGGATTGTCGGCTACACCCAAAAGGCCGTCGACAAGAAAAAGATGACGCCGGAAAAGGCCGCCGCGGTCAGTCAAAATATCGTTTATACCACCGACTATGAACAAATAAAGAATTGTAAACTGGTCATCGAGGCAGCCACTGAAGACATCCCACTCAAACAAAAAATATTTGATACGGTTGAAAAGATCGTCGACCAAGAAACGATCATCACTTCCAATACCAGCTCGATACCGGCGGATAGATTATTTTTGAATATGAAAAACCCGAAACGCACCACGGTGACTCATTTTTTTGCCCCGGCATGGCGCAGCCTGCCGGTAGAGGTGATTTCCTGGGAAGGTGTCAGCCAACCGGTGCTGGACTACCTGTTCTGGTTTTTTGCCAATACCGGCAAAGCCCCCATTATCACCGATAACGCCATCTGTTTTGTCCTGGATCGCATATTTGACAACTGGTGCAATGAGTCGGCATATCTTCTGAATTTTGCCACCGCCAGCCAGGTTGACAAGTTGGCGGAAGAATTTGTGTTTGCCGGACCCTTTTTTGTTTTAAATATGGCCAATGGTAATCCGATCATCATTGAGACCAACTCGCTTCAGATGGAAGAAGGCGACCACTACAAACCGGCTTCGATTCTGAATTCGGTGGATCGCTGGCTGACCCATCGCCCGGGCAGTCCCGTAAAAATAGACGACAAAATTAAAAACAACATTCGGGACCGGCTGCTGGGTATCTTGTTCTCCCAATCCTTTGACATCATCGATCGCGGAATCGGCACCCAAGAAGATCTGAATTTCGGCTGTCAGGTGGCCCTGGGCTTCAAAAAAGGACCGCTGGATCTCATGCGCGATCTGGGCGAAGCAGAAGTCCAACGCATCATGAAAAAATTTCAGCAGGAAAGACCGGGCTTTCCCCAGCCCGAACAGCCACATGCCGCCTACCAGGACTTTAACCGCTTTATTCTGGTCGATGACCGTGAAGGCGTCAAAATTATTACGATCCGCCGCCCCCAGGCCATGAATGCACTCAACGATGAGATGACCGCTGAAATTCTGGCCGTCTTAGAGCATTACGCCGACGATCCCGCAGTGAAGGGATTTGTCATTACCGGCTACGGCACGACGGCCTTCTCGGCCGGCGCGGATATCGGCAAATTTCCTTCCATGCTGGGGAATCCGGATGCCTCCGCTCAGTATGCGCGGGACTGCGCCAAAGTCCAGATGTTTATGGACCAAATGGACAAACCGGTGGTAGCCGCCGTCAACGGACTGGCCCTGGGCGGCGGACTTGAGATTGCCATTCGCTGTCACGGCATGGTGGCAACCAAAAACGCAACTTTACAGTTCCCAGAAATTTCCCTTGGTATTTTGCCCGGCATCGGCGGCTGTGTCGTACCGTACCGCAAATGGCCCCAGGGAGCGGATTTATTCCATGAGATGATCTGTCTGGCAAGACCGGTGGGATCTGAGGAGGCTGCCGGGATCGGAATGGTCAGCCGAATTGCGGATGACTACCCTTCCCTGATTGCAGCCGCTATTGATGAAGTCAATAGCTTGCAGGGAAAAATTACCAGAATAGCTGAAGGCAAAATTCAGATCCCGGAGATCGAGGTTTCCGATGAACCCAAGGCCGGCAAGCAGGTACTGAGCAAAGAGGCCGTATCCATTACCGTCAAAACCATTCAAGCTGGAGCCGCTGCGGAAAGTTTAGGCAACGCATTGGAGATCGGATACAAAGGGTTTGGCGAAATCGCCTGCTCCGCAGCCGCCAAAGAAGGTATTTCTGCGTTTTTGGAAAGGAGAAAACCGGAATTCAACAAGTAATAAATAAACTGCCCCGCGGCAGGCCGTGGGGCAGTTTATTTATATAATTTTTTTATTTCTTTAAATAAAGAATTTTTTATTTCTATTTATGTTTTTAACATTTATTCTATATTTTTTTATATATTTATTAATATAATAATTTATCAAATCTTTTCTTTTTATATTTATATACATACGCCACACATCAGAGGTAAAAACAAGATAACAACCGCTTTTTATACCCAATATTCCATCTTTCCGCTATTCCATTATTCCATTCTGTGTTAAACGGTGACCACTAAGCCTCTAAGCCTCCGGGAGGAAATTAAGTCTGGACCTCTGGCCAGGATTCTCTACTCCACCGCATAATACTCCCGGTACCACTCTATAAACTTTTGAATGCCGGCTGTTATCGGTGTTGCCGGCTTAAATCCGACATCCGCTATCAGATCATCCACATTCGCATAGGTCGCAGGCACATCACCGGGTTGAATATCGAGAAACTCCTTATGGGCTTTGCGGCCCAGTGCGTTTTCGATCACCCCGATGAATTCAAGCAGCTCTACCGGGTTGTTGTTGCCAATATTATATATTTTATAGGGAGCATAGGAAGTGCCCGGATCGGGATCGTCCCCCCGCCACTGGGGGTCGGGTTTGGCAAGTCGGCCCATCACCCGGAATACCCCTTCGATGATATCATCGATATAGGTGAAATCCCGCTGCATTTTGCCGTGGTTAAATACCTGGATCGGTTTATTTTCCAGAATTGCCTTGGTAAACAAAAAAAGTGCCATATCCGGCCGTCCCCAGGGCCCATAAACGGTAAAAAACCGAAGCCCGGTGCAACTCATTCCGTATAAATGGCTGTAGGTGTGTGCCATTAGCTCATTGGCTTTTTTAGTCGCTGCATACAGTGAAACCGGATGATCGACATTGTGATGAACTGAAAACGGCATTGCGGTGTTCGCCCCGTACACCGAACTGGATGAAGCGAAGACCAGGTGCTTCACGCCGGTATGTCTGCAGCACTCGAGAATATTGACAAATCCGACCAGATTTGAGTCCACGTAAGCATGCGGATTTTCAAGGGAGTATCGGACACCGGCCTGGGCGGCAAGATTGACGACCACATCGAAGTGATTGTTGTGAAAAAGCTCATTCAGGCCGTTGCGATCGGTCAGGTCCAATTTAGCAAGCGTGAAATTGGGGTCTGGTAATATATTTTCCAGACGGGCCTCTTTGAGCCGCACATCATAGTAAGGATTCATATTGTCGATACCCGTTACCCGAACGCCATCGTTTAACAATCGTTGACACAAATGAAATCCAATAAATCCGGCGGCCCCGGTTACCACTACATTTTCAAATTCAAAATCCATATCCTTTCCCTTGTGTATTGTGTGGTTGGTTTAGTAGGTTTGGTTCGTTAGGATCGTTAAGTTCGTTCAAATCGTTGCCAGCTAATGATTTCAAGTTACTGCCCAATGCTCTTTGCCTCTTTGTATTTTTTCCGCATTCCTACTTCCGTCTTCCAGTCACTTCCCCATTCCGCATTCCGAATTCGCCTATCTCCCGTCCTCTCTCATCTGTCTTCCGTCTACTGTCCTCTGTCTTCCGTCATCTGCCCTCTGATCTCTGTCTTCCGTCACCTGTCCTCTGTCATCTGCCTTCCGTCCTCTGTCTTCCATCATCTGTCCTTTATACCAGTCAAATGTCACCTCAAGTCCCTGCTCCAGGGTAAAATCGTTTTTAAAATTGAGAATTGATTGGGTCAATTCCATACCTGCAACGGAATGCAAAATGTCTCCGCTCCTTGCAAGTTCATACCTTGGCACCGACCTGTGTCCGCCTAATGCAGCAATCAAGTCCCACAGCCGATTGATAAGGACCTGGCTGCCGGTACCGATGTTGAATACCTTTCCTGCTGAATTTTCCGAACTGGCGGCCAGCAGATTGGCCTTGACCACATCTTTGACATAGACAAAATCTCTGCTCTGATTGCCGTCGCCATATATTACCGGCACCTGGTTTGACGCCGCTTTGGCCATAAATATCGATATGACCCCTGAATAAGGCGAGGATGGATCCTGTCGCGGTCCATATACATTAAAAAATCTGAGGCTGACGGTTTCCAATCCAAAAAGATCGAAATAAACCCGGGCGTAGTGTTCAGCAGACAATTTATGAACTGCATATGGGCTTGCAGGCATCGGCGTCAGGGTCTCTTTTTTAGGCAAACCGGGATCATCACCATAGACAGCACATGAACTGGCTAAGACCACTCGGCGTACGTTCTTTGCTCGAGCTGCTTCGAGGACATTTATGGTTCCAATATCATTAATTATTGTAGATTCAACAGGATTGCTGATCGTCTGCTGCACCGCTACCACGGCAGCAAGATGAAATATAACATCACAACTCTCGGCGGCCTTCTCCAGCATCTCCGGTTCGCGGATATCGTTTTCGTAAAAAGTAATATGGTCCATTACGGGTTCCAGGTTTTGAAGATTTCCCGTGGATAGATTATCCAGTACCGCTACCTTACACCCGACCGACAAAAGAGCTTCAACAAGATGGGAGCCGATAAAACCGGCACCGCCCGTAACCAACGCGCTATTAAAGTCAATCTGCATTTGTTTTCCTCTGATTGTAAACCTTACGATTCAGCCTGGGTTGACTGTAAATATTTATTTTATCTCAGATAAGGAAAGATTTCCATAAATAAAATTCTTCAACCAGTTCAGCCACCAGACACCAGGTCACCAAGAAAAGATACAGAGTTTAAAAAATCTTCAATCTTCATTCATCAATATTCAATTCCGGCTTGTCCGGGTTGGTTTCAGGTGCAATCCGCAATCTTACTATTCCTTGACTTTAAAGCTATTAAGATCTAATGTTTAGTGTTGAAGAGGAGAATAGGAAAAAATGAAATCACATATTCAAGTCAAACTGTTTGCTACCCTACAACCGTTCACGCCGCCATCGGGTGAAAAGTATCGGATCGACCCCGGGATCAGCATCCGTAGTTTACTGGAGCAATTGAATTTACCTGAAGAGAAAGCCAAACTCATTTTCATTGACGGCATCAAGGCGAATCTTTCATCAACCCTGAATGGAGGTGAACGGGTTGGCATCTTTCCGCCCGTGGGTGGAGGATAACTAAATCCTCGATAAGCACCAAGTTGTTTTTAAGCCTGTGGAGAGTGGAAAGTTTACTGAAAAAAAAATGAACATCCAACATCGAACGTCCAACCTCGAATGTTGAATGGGAAAAGATCAAGAAATAGAGATAGTCATTCAAAATTGGAGAAAAGTTTTATGAAATTCAGAAACCGCTGGTTATTCACAATCCCGGCGCTGGTCCTTGCATTTTTTGTAGGTGCCTGTACGCCCAAACCATTTTTAAAAGTGCAGTATCAACTACCTTCGCCGGCAAACACACTGGAAGGAAAAAAGGTTACCCTCGCTGTTTCCGACATGAGGAGCAAAAAAGGCTTATTAACCGAAACCGCCAGAACATCCTTGAAAAACTTTAACGAAACTTATTCCCTGGTTGTTGTGCGTGAAAACGGCAGCGGAAATTTAATCGGAGTCTATGACCTTGTTGCTCTGTTAACCGAGGTTTTCCAACAGCGCTTGCAGAATGAAGGTATTCAAGTCGCTGCGGTTGCCGATAATGTTTTGCCTGAACTCAAAATTGAAATATCTGAATTTCAGCTCAACTATGCCGATCGAAAATGGATCGTCAGCATGAACTACCGGGCCAGTCTTTCTGATAGTGGCGGCCTCCTTTCGAAGGAATCCGTCAGTGGTGAGGCCGAACGTTTAAAAGTCAGGGGCAAGAGTGATGCTGAAAAAATTCTGGGTGAACTTCTCAGCGACATGGTAAACAAACTGAATTTGGAGAGTCTGTTTCAGCAGGCCCGACAATAGCGGTCCCAATCAAACCAAGTATCGGTTCAAATTTTCTTTCGCCGATCTTTACGAACCCGGCGGTCATTCTTAAAGGAAAGGGACACAATCACTCCGTCGCGGACACTTTTTCGTCGATCCTGTTTGTTTGCCCGTCTTTCTCCTTTTTTTTTCTTTATAGGGGTATCGTGCGGACTTTTGTTTAAAGAGTCGTCCCCATTAATTTTTGTGGTGCGCCCGATAACGATATGCACAATAAGCACCTCCCTTAAAATGAATGAATATTTTCCATTCCAGCTTGTCCGGGTTGGGTTTGCTGAAATTGAAAGCCTGAATCGTTCATTTCGTTTTTCAAAACAATTTCAATAAATGTTCAATTTTTTGCTGGTTTTCACTTGTTTCAGCGATAATTCCCTGAAGATCTTTTTCCGACAAATTTATCCGTTTCAACACATCGCCGTAAAACCTGTAGCTTAACCCATCGGTTACGGTACAAATCCCCATCATCATGCAAATTATGTCGGCCAGGTAAATCAATGTCGTTTCCGGATACTGCCGGGCAGATTCATTCGTCAGGTGATGGTGGCGAATCATATAAATCAATTTTTCACTAAAAGACCACTTTTGCCCTACCATGGCACCCAATTCTTCGTGGTTCATTCCGATGATTTTTTTCTCGGCATCATTAAAGCTATAGCCCTGGGAATGCACCATGATGTTAATTTTTTCAAAAGAAAATGCAACAAACCGCCCTAAAATGAGTTTGCCGATATCTTTTAACAAGGCGGCGGTATAAATGAGATGCTTATTTTGAGAAGCCCCGTAGCGTTGTGCCAGGCTTTTAGCAATATGTGCCGATGTAACGGCATGACGCCAGAGTTCACCTTCTCCAAGGCCGTAGCCTTCCAGTCCTTTGTTGAAGTTAGCTGACACACTGTTGGTTAATACAAGTTCGACAATTTGATCCAATCCGACCCAAGCAACGGCATCCTTCACGGATTCCACCTTGCGGGGAAGGCTGAAATAGGCGGAATTGCAGATCTTTAATAAATTCGCTGTCAGGGCCGGATCGTTGGCTATGAGATCGGCAATCTCGGACAGCGAACTATCCGGATCCTCGGATTTGGTTATAATTTGGGAAGCAATTGCCGGAATCGGTGCAAGCAAGTCGATCTGTTCAAGGATGCCATTGAGGCTGGTCATACCATTTCCTCTCCGTCCCCGTAGGTTTTGATGATGCTCGTGCCACTTCCGATTTCAAGGCTGAGGGCCCTGTTTTGGGTCCCGCCGATGGCCTCATGATGAATCTTTACGTCATAGTCACCCAAACTGGTTTTAAGTGCCTCCAGATTTTGTTGGCCGATGTTGAAAACCCCTGTCTGATCGATGATATGAGCACCGCCGGCAATGACGATTTTCAGATTCTCAGCCTTGGCGCCCTGTTTAAATAGCGCCTTTAAAAAGGCCGTTATCCCCGTATCGGCAAACATAAAGGGGGATTTTGCCGGATTGGTTCCATTGGCTTTGGTGGAATCCGGTAGAATGAAATTTAAAACCCCACCGACACCACCAACCGGATCATGGATCGTCATCCCGATGCCGGAGCCGATGGAAAACGCCACCAGGGTTTCCACCGGATTGCTGCTGATCTTCATTTCAGAAAAATTAACTGCGGTCATAGAAGATACCGCATTTGCTTTTCCTTGATCTCTTTCCATGATTTTGCCCTCAATGCCCCTATTTTCAGTCGCCTAATCGTGTGTTGTATGTTATCCATTGAAGCCAATGAATCCATGGTATATATCGGCATTTCGAACCGGGGACTTGAGAAGGTGAATGGAAAAAAATTATGCAACCAGTTACCATGATATCTAAATTTATTTAGCCTTTCAGCCGGGATAGTCCTACCATTTAGTTTTTTTACGGTTTGTGGATTGCAAGGGGCAAGATTCTGACGTAACTTTTTAATGGGATTTGCAATAACAGATGGTATGTTATTTTTTTTGGCACCACTCGATAAGTCTACTGATTCTATGCGCCGATTCGGAACGGACTGTTTTTTAGAGTAGTAAATATCCTTCATCATATATCCTTTAGCGATTTCAGGAGGTAACAATTCCGGAAACAACTCAATTCGATCATCGATGCATTTTCGGAAATTAATCGGATCGTCAACATTTGCGTTATAATCTTCTTGAGAAAAATGCAAACATATGGTTCTATTGTTTCGGGTAGCGGATTGTGTATTATCTTATGCCTTATTGATGCAAACACAGGAAGAAGGAGGAATAGAATGCAAAAAAAAATTCTGCAGGCCGTCGACAATACGCGCCCGTCGCAAAGAGCGATCCATTACGCCGTTCAACTATCTTCTGTTGTCAACAAATTACATTATGTCCTTATTCATATTCAGCCGATGATTTCCTTTTTCCTACAGGAAGAGGCAAGCAAGAGCGCCTCGGCAAAAAGACAACTGGATAAGGTCTTAAAAAAGAACGATCTATTTGCGCGAAAGCTTCTCGATGACTGCCGGGACGAAATGGAAAACAAGGGAATTGCCTCTGATCGGATCGAATGTATTATCAAAAAAAGAAATCTGGGATATGCAAAAGATATTATAGATTACGCACAGAAGGAGCGTTATGACGCGATTGTGGTCGGCCGCAGGGGGTTGTCCGGATTATTCAAAATGGATGCAGGCAGCATCACGACCGACATACTGGAGCAATCGCAGGTCATTCCGGTCTGGTTGGTCGATGGTGAAGTAGCCTCAAGCGAGATGTTGATGGCCATAGACGGTTCTGAGGCTTCCCTGCGTGCCGTCGATCATGTCAGTTTCATTCTGTCCGGCAATTCCGACGTCCACCTGACCCTTTTACATGTTACAAGCAATGCCCGCAATTATTGCGAAATCGATCTGGAGGAGCAACCCAACCCGGAACTGGAGGAAATCGTGGCCCGCGGTGACAAGGCGTGTATCGATCAGTTTTATCCTCATGCGATTAAGAAGTTCAAAGACGCCGGGATTTCTGAAGACCGGATTAAGATAGAAACCGTCAAGGGTAGCCGGCGGGCCGGCAAGACCATACTCGATTTTGCTCAAAAAGGGAATTATGGTACGGTGATTATCGGCAGACGCGGTGTCAACAAATCCTTTTTCATGGGCAGTGTTTCACGTTACCTGATTAACAAGATTTCAAATAGGGCGCTTTGGATAGTTCCATAAGACCCAAACCGAGCCGTCCTCCTTGGACGCTTAACGGAGGTATAGCTGATGACCAAACGCATTCTTCTCGGTTTGGGGGGGAACCCCTTATACAGATGTGGCGATTGACCTCTTCTTGGTGACACTGTGCTCAATGCATCCAGCAATCCGATCGACCGCTATTTCTGGCACAATAGGGTATCGATCACCTTCTGATCACTAAAATCGACCGGCAACTGCCGCTTCAAAGACAATGGTTATGGCTGCTGATAAAGGGAAATCATCGAAAATCGGTCGCGCATCCAGTATCATTCCTTTCGGGCTATTTGGCATGCTGATTTATCTCCTGCCGCAGATCGCAGCCGGAGACGTGTTTCGGATTCAGCTGGATTGGATTCCGAGTTTAGGCATCACGCTGTCATTGGCAATTGACGGGCTAAGTCTGCTGTTTGCGCTAATTATTTGTGGTGCCGGTTTCTTTGTGAGTCTATATGCCGCCGACTACCTGCCGGCCAAGGCCGAAACCGGAAAATTTTTCAGTTATTTACACGGCTTTTTGCTGGCCATGCTGGGGTTGGTGATGGCCGATAATCTTCTGGCCCTGTTTGTCTTTTGGGAAATGACCACCCTCATCTCCTATTTGTTGATCGGCTTTGAATGCGAATTGGAAACGGCACGCCAAAACGCCCGCCAGGCATTGCTGGTTACCGGTGCCGGCGGTTTGGCGCTCCTGGTCGGCTTTTTGCTTCTCGGCAAGATTGCAGACACCTATGATCTTTCCCAAATGTCTTTGCAGTCCGGCATCATCAAGGCGGACCCCTTGTATCTGGCCGTGCTCGTGATGGTTTTCACCGGTTCGTTTACTAAATCAGCCCAATTTCCCTTTCACTTCTGGCTGCCCAACGCCATGACAGCCCCCACCCCGATCAGCGCCTTTTTACATTCGGCAACGATGGTCAAGGCCGGCATTTACCTGCTGGCCCGGTTGCACCCGATCCTGGGTGGAACCCTCGCCTGGATGGGGACCTTGGTCGTTGCCGGGGGCATCACGACCCTGCTTGGATCGGTGCTGGCCATGCAAGCCACCGATCTGAAACGCATATTGGCATATACGACAATAATGGCCCTGGGGATATTGACGATGTTTTTAGGCGGCCAAACGACGCCGGCATTGACAGCGGCCATGACCTTTTTAATGGTTCATTCGCTTTACAAATGCTCTTTATTTTTGGTGGTCGGGATCATCGATCATCAAACCGGAACCCGCATGATCGATCGTCTTGGAGGACTTTTGAAATCCATGCCGATCACCGCTTTTGCCGCAGCCACGGCAGCGCTTTCAATGGCCGGGTTTCCGCTTTTCTTTGGATTCATCGGCAAGGAGATCATGTACAAAGGCGCATTGACCGAAGATGTGTTTCCCGTATTTGCCACAACAGCCGCCCTATTAGCCAACTCTCTGATGGCGGCTGTCGCGGCCCTTTTGATTATCAAACCCTTCTGGGGCGCTGCGCGAAGTACCCCTCTGCTACCCCGCGAAGCACCATGGACCATGTGGTTGGGGCCGGTTTTCCTGGGCGGCCTCGGCTTGATCTTCGGAATTGTACCCGATTGGATCGGTCGCTGGCTGATCGAGCCGGCAGTCAGGGCCTTTCACCCGTCCATGGAAGATATTCAGCTAAAATTATTTCACGGAATCAACGAACCCTTGTTGTTAAGTATTCTCACCTTCAGCCTGGGAATCGTATTTTACCTGCTCAACCAACCGTTGCGGCAGGTCATCGGTCACAGCCTTCAGAAAATACCGCTCCGATTCGAGACCATCTATACCGGGGGCCTTGACAGCATTGCAAAAATCGCTAAAATCCAAACCCGCCTGCTTCAAAACGGATCCTTGCACCGCTATCTGAGTGTCATCATCGGTTCGGTGGTTTTCGGCGTCGGTCTACCTTTTATATTAAGCTACACTCCCCCCGTATTCGTAAAAAATTTCGATCCACCCCTGCTCGGTGGGCTTTTAATCGGGATCATTGCCGCTGCCGTCATCGTTGTCGTCAGAGCGCGGTCACGCCTGTTGGCAATTTGCAGCCTGGGGGTTGTCGGTGCCGGTATTGCCATGCTGTTTTTAATGTATGGCGCTCCCGATGTCGCCTTAACCCAATTGCTGGTGGAAACCTTGACCGTCATTGTTGTCGCACTCGTCCTGTTGCGGTTGCCATCTTTAAATTCTCGCCAACCCATGCCGTCGGCGGGCAAATTATGGAACGGATTATTGGCCATTGCCATCGGGACGTTGATCACTGCCCTTATCCTGGCGGTCAACCAGACTGAATTGGATCGCTCGGTGACGGATTTTTTTGAAGCCAACAGTTATATTGCCGCCCACGGCCGTAATATTGTCAATGTCATCCTGGTTGACTTTCGTAGTTTCGACACCCTGGGCGAGATCACCGTTGTGGCTTTAGCAGGCTTGGCCAGCTATGCTCTGATTCAGAAGCGAAAGGTTGAATAATGCCCTCTTTAATTCTAAAAACGGCCACGCGACTGCTGGTGGGACTGATTCTGACCTTTTCTGTCTATTTGTTGATGCGCGGTCATAATGCGCCCGGCGGCGGTTTCGCTGCCGCTCTGGTGGCCGGCACCGGATTTGCGCTGTTTGCCATCGCCGAAGGTCCCGTGGTGGTTCGAGGGGCGCTTCGCATCGCTCCCCAAAAGATAGTTATGAGCGGCCTCAGCCTGGCACTGGTTTCGGGACTAGTGGCCCTAGTGGTCGACCGGCCGTTTTTGACCGGTATCTGGTGGATCCGGAAAAGCGGGCAGGCACCGGCGCTGGCCATCGGTACCCC
>JBAVYC010000277.1:0-2556 GCA_049698595.1 Desulfobacterales bacterium
CTGGTTTCTCCCAAAACCGTCCAGTTGGCCGCACGATAACACCCTCCGTAAAACCGCTGACGGTCCACCAGTGTCTCCACCAACCAGGGATCCACCCCATATTGCCGCAGCCAGTCGGCGCGCAGCCGCTTAAGACTCCTATTAAACACATCTACGGCAAAAACTGGGGTCATTTTTGACCGGGGTGCTCTAATCAGCTGAAATTGTTGATCTAAAATTTTTGAGAAGCCCGCGAGCCTCAAAAAATATGGTGCGGAAAATATTTGATTTTTACAAAAAAATCATTGCAATGGTGACTTTCATGCGATACATAAGTGGTGACGGAATAATTCAGGTCATCCAAGTCGCAAGGAGGCACCATGTTTCCCAGAATTTCAAAATCGACAAAGAATGGAAAAAACTATGACTACTTAGTTATCAGTGAATCATTACACGTAAAAGGCAAAGGATCGACGACCCGCAACATTGCCACGTTAGGCAATATCAAACGATTCGGGCGTCAGGACGTCGCCAATCTGATTGATGGGTTTATCAGAATATTTAAGCTGGAGAACTATTGTTTGTCAGAGGATGTGCAGCTGTTGGAATCTTTGGAACATGGCAGCATCATTTTCTGGCAAAAGCTATGGGATGAGTTAGGGCTATCGAAAATAATTAAAAGTCAGGTGAAACTGAAAGACAAAAGGATTAAGCTTGAAGTCGACAAATATGTCCAAATGATGGTGATCAATCGCTGCGTTGACCCGTTAAGCAAACTTGGGGTAACGCGATGGATAGAGCGGACTTGTTACAAGGAGATGGCCGGGTATAAAGATCTGGATTTTGACGTCACCTACTTTTATCGAAGTATGGATCATCTGTTAACGGTCAAAGATGATTTAGAGCTGGCCATATTTGAAAAGCTAAAAGATCTTTTTAGCATCAATGTGAAATTGACATTTTACGATATAACCTCATCGTTTTTTTATACTGACAATTGTGAGATCGGTGAAAATGGCTACAGCCGAGACAATCGGCCTGAAAGGGAACAAATTGTAATCGGTGTGGTGACCACCTTTGAAGGCTATCCCATCAAGCATTATGTGTTTGAGGGCAATCGCAAAGATGAAACTACGGTCAAGCAGGTCGTCAAGGAACTGAAAAGTGCCTACAACATAGAAGATACGACCTTTGTGGGTGATCGCGGCATGATAACTAAATTGAACCTGGCCCGGCTGGAGGGCGAAGGTTTTGATTATATTATGGGGGTCAAACATCGTCAGGATGAGATTTGCATCATGCTGCTTTCCGAGCAAGTTAATGAAGAAGATTCTGAGATTTATAAAGGATTGAAAATCAGAGAAAGAAAGGTGACGGTCAAAGAATTTTTGATATGGAAATGCCAAAAGATAATAAGAGAACAAAAGGCCGATGTGGCGGATAAGAAATTTTCTTTGCTGGAAAAAGAGATTTTGGGCTTGAGCAATAAAAGCGAGCCCAAAAGCGGGACGTATAAGAGTATAGCTGAGGGCATAATTAAGGGCATTGATTCAAAAGTCTGCGCTAAGCTATTCAGAGGGATCAAAAAGTATCAAGGCCGATATGAAGATGAATTGAGATATATTATTTGCCTGAATGAGGAAAGGAAAGCTAGTTCGCAAAACAAAAGGCAGGTCTATATTTCAAAGTTATCAAAAGAACTGGACAAAGTCTTTTCAGAAAATGCCAGGTATAAAGAAGACCGAGATATTGACAAAGCGCTGCACAAGATATTCGAAGGATACAAAGTCAAATTCAAAAAATTCTTTACCGTCGCCAGGGATACCAAAAGCAAGAAAGCGACTGGATATAGCTTAAATCAGGAAAAGATAGAACAAGAAAAGAAGTTTGACGGCATCTTTGTTCTGTTGTCGAGCCGATATGATTTAAAGCCGAGTGAAGTAGTTGAATCATACAAGAACTTAAAAGAAGTTGAGATGCTCTTTGATGATCTGAAAAACTTTGTGGATATAAGACCAATTCGGCACTGGTTACAAGTCAGAGTAAGAGCGCATGTATTTATCTGTGTGTTGGCACTATTGTTGAAGCGAATATTTGAGATCCACTACCTGAGGGGCAAATGTACAATGGAGCCTTTAGAGGAGATATCTAAATCTAAATTAATCAAATATAAAGTGAAATTTTCAAAAAGAGAAGACAGGAGTCAAACCTTTCCAAAAGTGACCAATACGACTCCTTTGCAAAAAAAGTATTTCAATATGATTGGAATAAGGAATCCGATGAGTTTGGAAAAATTTATATGGTGAGGAATG
This sequence comes from Desulfobacterales bacterium, assembly GCA_049698595.1. Taxonomy (GTDB): domain Bacteria; phylum Desulfobacterota; class Desulfobacteria; order Desulfobacterales; family JAFDCJ01; genus JAFDCJ01. Next base: position 2,292 of record JBAVYC010000277.1, read on the forward strand.
CAAAAAGTTAACCGCCTGATATTTATGCGAATGTTCTTTCTATCTGTTTAATCAAAGATTTATATGAAGGCATTAAAATTTATCACTATCTTGGGTTTAATTTCCTTTTCACTATTCTTCGCAGCCTGCAACGACGGAGGAAGCGGAAGCTCAAACGACACAGGCACAGTCGCGATGAGCGTCACCGACGCAAAACCACTGCTGCCAGAAAAAGTCACAAACCTGTTCGTAACATTTTCAGAGGTATGGGTCCATAAACCAGGGG
>JBAVYC010000278.1:0-6398 GCA_049698595.1 Desulfobacterales bacterium
GGTTAAAGGCATCGTGCTAAGTACGCATTTTTTTTAATCTGAAATCCGCAATCTAAAATCCAAAATGAACTAATTCCATCATTCCAATTGGGTGAAGCCCCCAACTTGCTGCCATTTGTTATTTAGAAGAGACAAATTTCCTGCGGTATATGGGTACTATCTGTACGCCGTCAGTTTACCGCTGAGCAGCTTGATGTGGCCCATTTCCTCTTTGATAATGTGATCTATGCGACCCTTTCCGAGGCTTTCCGCAACCGCCTCTTTCATACCCAGATAAAAAACGATAGAGTCTTTTTCAGCCGTGATAGCGGATTTGAGAATGGCCTTCATGGATGTGACATCAATCTCTTTTTCAAAAAAGACGCGGGTGTCTGCAAGTGCGCGCAGGTACAACCCGGCTTCACCCGCTGGATCAAAAACGGTGGATTCTTTTTCTTTTTCAGATAATTCGGCCCGCATGGTTTTAAAGGTTTTTTCGTGTTGATCTTCCATTAGCGCCAATTCCAGCAAGAACTCTTTGTTGGCGGGTTCGCTGGTACTTTCTGCGGCGGTTCGATAAAATTTACCGCCGTTTATTTCCATCTGTTCGGCCCTCGCCAGGATATCATCCGCATTGAAATCGTAACTCATTTTTGATCCTTTCTTTTTAAATTTTTCAATTCAACTGATCCTAAATATAAATACGATCCGCAGCCTTGTAAAGAGTCTGCCTAAACCCCTTTCAGCCGGGTTTTTTTACAACAATTTTTCGATTTTTTCTATTGACATGCTAAATCGACATTATGTATACTAATTCACTATGAATAAGAATGCTTCTGGAATTGGGCGGTTCCTATCGAAAGCAATCTGCGTTGCCCTGGCCCTGGTTTTGGGTGCGAGTCTGTTTGCCGCCGGCGCAATTGCGGATTCGCGTTGCGGTAAAAAATGCTGCGCTCAGAGCAGTCCGATGGACATGCATCATTCCAAAGGAAAGCTGAAACCATCATCACCGGGTTTTTGCAACGGGGATCCCATGGTTCCCTGTGATTTAAAAACCGGTCAATCCTCAGAATTGCCGGGGTTCATCCTGAGCTCAGCCGGCGGTGGACAGCCGAATACGGTCGGGTCAACAGGTATTGTAGCCGGCGCGCTTGCCGACAAGTATGATATTAGAGGCAACGACTATTTTCAATTTGTGCCGGAGAATTCCCGTTCGGCACCCATATATCTTCAGAACTCTTCGATTCTCATTTGATACCAACCAAGTCGCTGGCTTTTGTCAGCCTCATCCCAACGATTTATATTTCCTGATCCGGACTATCCGGAAAAATTTCTACCCGGCATAAAGACACGAAATGAAGCCATTGATTAATACTAAAAATCAGCGGCCCCTGCAGAGGTGGCCCCGGCCCCTTCCAGGGTCCATCCTCATACCCCCAGCTCTGCTGGTGGTCGCTGATTTTTAACCAACTTAAAGGAATTATTACGATGTCAAATAAAAGAAAAAAAAATACCCACAATCAAAGTACAGCCAAAAAAGAAAATAAAATTGCGGCCAAAAAAGCAGTGGTTCTTGGAACCGAGAAGAGACGTCGACTGCCCTTATTTGCCGGCATCGTCGGTGCGATTCTGATTATTGGTGCCGCGGTTATCTATGCAAACCTGAGTGGCGGCAATCCATCCGCGAGTGCATCCGCCCCGGCGGCTGCCGACAGCACGTCCGTCACCTTTCCCGTCAGCCTGTTTAAAGACGGCAAAGCACGTCATTTTGAGCATGTCGACGGCAAACACACCATTCGCTATTTTGTACTCAAAAGTTCGGATGGCATCATCCGGGCCGCATTTGATGCCTGTGATGTTTGCTGGCCGGCCGGCAAGGGCTATTACCAGGAAGGCGATTCCATGGTTTGCCGCAACTGCGGCCGTCGCTTTGCTTCCGTTCTGGTCAACGAGGTCAAGGGCGGCTGTAATCCGGCGCCTTTAAACCGAGTTTTGGACAACGATAAATTGGTAATCCAGGTCAAGGATATCATGGACGGCAGGCAATATTTTAATTTTGAAGGAAAGGTATAATTCAAAATGAACCTGAAAATCATCGTTTTTAGAAATTTATTGCGGCGCAAGGGAAGGGCGGCTTTCGTGCTGGCCGGGCTGGTCCTTGGGGTGTCCACAGTTATCGGGATCATCAGTTATGTTGAAGCCATGACCAACGACATCAATCACAAGCTTGAGAAATACGGCGCCAACATCCTGATCGTTCCCAAAACTGAAAATCTTAACCTGACCTACGGCGGTATTTCTCTCGGCGGGGTGTCTTTTGAGATGGAGGAAATTCTTGAGAAAGACCTGGAGCAGGTTGCAACCATAAAAAATTCCAATAATATAGCTGCTCTGGGACCGCTGGTCCTTGGCGTGGCCAATGTGGAATCGCATAAAGTGCTCATGGCCGGTGTCGATTTTAAATCTGCCGGGATTTTAAAGCCATGGTGGAATGTTCAAGGTGCCCTGCCGGGTGAAGATGGTGTTGTTTTGGGTGCCGAAGCCGCGCGAGTACTCAATCTGGCGGTGGGAAACGGTCTGAAAGTAAACGAAAAAGACCTGGTCGTCTCAGGTATACTTCAAGCCACCGGTTCCCAGGACGATCAACTGATATTTGCCCGACTTGCCACTGCTCAAGCGATTTTTGGCAAAAACGGCCGGGTTTCCATGGCTGAAGTGGCCGCCCTGTGCAAAGATTGTCCGATCGAGGCCATGGTCAAGCAGATCTCCGACGCCCTGCCCGGGGCCAAGGTGATGGCCATCCAGCAGGTAGTCAAAAGCCGAATGGAGACATTGGGCCAGTTTAAAAAATTTTCCTATGGCATTTCGGGCGTTATTCTTTTTATCGGCAGCATGGTTGTGCTGGTGACGATGATGGGCAGTGTGAGGGAACGCACCGATGAAATAGGTATCTTTCGCGCCATCGGCTTTCGCAAAAGCCACATTATGAAAATTGTTTTCATGGAAGCTGCCATCGTTTCGGGACTGGCTGGAATCACCGGCTATTTTATAGGATTCGGGGCAACCAAAGCGGCCCTTACCCTGTTTAGCGAGAGTCATTCGGGAAATGTGCCTTTTAGCTTCGAGCTGGCCGGCAGTGCAATTGCAATTGCCCTGGCGGTGGGCTTGATTTCAAGCGCTTATCCCGCGTTTATGGCAGCCCGACTGGATCCGAATGAAGCCCTGCGGGCGCTTTAGGCGCTTGGAAATTAATTTTGTGCGTTTTGTGGCAGAAAAATATTATTGAATATTTTCGATAGTAAATTCCGGTTGTCCGGGTTAGGGATTGATGAAAACTTCGAAATCCGAAATAAATCCGAATGAGGTAAATAATGAGTTATATCATAGCGGAAGGTTTGACTAAACAATACGGCAGCGGCGATGCGGCGGTTATAGCGGCTGCCGACATCAGTTTCCAAATCGAGGAAGGCGAGTTCATCGGGATCATGGGGGAATCCGGTTCCGGCAAATCTACCCTGTTGGGTATGATGGGCGCGATGAACGCTCCGACATCCGGCCGGTTTGTCGTTGACGATATCGACATCTACAGCCTGGGTCAGGAGCAACGGGCGGATTTTCGCAGGGAGTTTTTGGGGTTTATCTTCCAGAGCTTTCATCTCGTCCCTTATTTGACGGTTATCGAAAATACCATGCTGCCGTTGGCCGTCGTGAAGGCCGCTCGAAAGCAAAAGCGGGAAATGGCCCAAGAAGCGTTGCATCAGGTCGGGTTGTCGGAAAAAGCCCAGCGCCTGCCCAATCAGATTTCAGGAGGAGAAAAAGAGCGCGTGGCGATTGCCCGGTCCATCGTTAACGAGCCGCCGGTGTTGCTGGCCGATGAACCCACCGGCAATCTCGACACCAAAACCAGCCGGGAAATAATGGAATTGCTCAAACGGCTCAACCAGAAGGGGATGACCATCGTCATGGTAACCCACAGCCCGGATTGTGCCGGTTATGCGCAACGCATATTGCGGGTTTCCGACGGTAAGCTGGTGGGCGAAAATTCTAATGTCAGGAGTTTGGATCAATGGCAAAGAAAAGAAAGAAAAAAAGAAGCGCTGCCCAATCAAAAGCAAGCAGTGGCAGAATAATCGGCACGATCATGGGGCCGCGAGAATGGGTCGACAAAAAAGCCGTCGCCCTTTTTGAGTACTGATCCAACCCCACAGATACTGCCTTGACACTCATTATGCATTTCTCTATACTTTCCCGGTCTCTTGCAGGCTTTCTGATAAAACAGAGTTTAAAAAAATTGAGGACTGAATGATGATTTTTGGTTACAGCACAAATGCATTTAAAAAGTTCACTCTGATCGACAGTATTGAGAAAATTGCCCGGTTGGGGTTTAGGGGTGTTGAAATCATGGGTGATCGCCCCCATCTCTATCCGCCTGATTTTGCAGAAAAACAATTGGAACATCTCAATGAGGTATTGGCGATAAATAATCTGACAGTGACCAACCTGAACAGTTTCACGCTTTTTGCGGTGGGGGATACCTATTTGCCATCCTGGATCGAGCCGGAGAAAGAAAGACGGGAGATCCGTATCCGTCATACCCTGGACTCATTGCAGATCGCCAAAAAACTCGGGTGCCGTAACATTTCGATTCCGCCGGGCGGACCGTTGGTCGGCAGTTCCCGGCAGCAGGCCATGAAATTGTTTCACCAGGGGCTGGAGCGGGTGGTCGCAACAGCCGAAGCGCTCGGCGTCATGGTTCTGGTCGAACCGGAACCGGATCTCATGATCGAAACCACGGCCCAATGTAAAGAATTTATCCAGGAAGTGAAATCAGAGGCCATTGGCATAAATTTTGATATCGGCCACTTTTTTTGTGTGGGGGACGATCCCCGGCAGGCGTTTGAAGAACTTTTTCAGTGGGTCGGCCATGTCCACATCGAAGACATTGCCCCCAGCAGGGCGCATAACCACCTGATTGCCGGCCAGGGCGCCATCGAATTTAAAGCGATTTTCGAAACCATGGTGCGGCTTGGATACAGCGGCCACATCAGCCTGGAGCTTTACCCGTACCTGGACGCTCCTGAAGAAGCCGGTCGTGAAAGCCTGGAATACTTACGTCCGATTTTTAAAGCGGCGGGAATGGCGCTGGAGGGATGAACGTCCATTTTTTTGCACCCCAATTGAGCGCTACGCAATTAGGTGGTAATGGGTATTCATTATTCGAGATTCGACATTCTCTTTTCCAGAGTTTCTTTTCCGATCAGACTGGACGCTCGCGGCCGGCGGCGGTGCTGTTAACCAATACCAAATACCTCCGGGGGACCATTTGCCGGCTACTCATTCTGCACTTTTAAGCTCACCGACAGAACCGGGCACGGTGACCTGCGGACCACGCGATCCGTGGTTGACCCCAGAAACAGTGTTTTGACCAAGCCGTGCCCTCTCACCCCCAGCACAATCATGTCGATGTTTTTTGATTCAGCGTAGGCGACGATTTCTTCGTAAGGCTGGCCTTCCAGGAGGCCTGTTTGCGGGGTACACCATAAGCGCGCTTCGGCAGGAACCATTTCCTTTAGTTTGCGGGTGAGAAGATCTCGATAGTCTTGCTGAATCTCCTCCGATACGGGCGTGTCCTCCTTATGCAAATCCGGTTGGGTCGGCGGTTCAATCACATGGGCCAGATGCAATTCGGCCTGAAACTCCTGTGCCAGACTCAGGGCGTGGTTGAGTGCCTGACCGGAATCCGGTGAAAAATCGCAACCGACCAGGATTTTTTTAATCTTGATTGCCTGGTCTGCGGCGCTGACAAACTTATGCTCCGGACTGTTCACCACCAGCAATGGACAGGTAAGGGTTCGCATCAGGCGCTCGGTGACGGAGCCGAGGATGATGCGTTTGAGTCCGGCACGGCCACGGGTAGCGGTAATCACCAAATCGATATCTTTTTCTGCGACCGCCCGGGATATCTCATCCGCAGGTTTGCCGACGGTAATCAGCGGTTCCCATGAGATCGGCTGGTCGCCGGTCAACTCTTTGAGTTGCGCAGCGGCATCTTCCACAATCCGGTTTTGCTGTCCAACCGGATCCAGTTGAAACTCCCCGTAGATGGCAACCGAGGATAAGTCAATCACGTGACTGACAAAAAGCTTGGCCGCAAATTCTTTGGCCAGTGCGACACCATAGCCGATCGTGTGATTGGAGAAATCCGAGAAATCAGTGGCACATAAAATATTTTTAAATTGTACTCTCATGATGCCGTTCCTCCTCTTTTAGCCTTTTATGACGGCCACCGGTTTCAGCCGTGCCACTTTCTTGGCGATCCCGGCGCCAGCGACCACATCGACGACCCGATTGACATCCTTGTAGGCCGTCGGTGCTTCTTCGGCCAGACCGGACATGCTGCCGGCCCGCACGTGAATGCC
>JBAVYC010000279.1:0-11804 GCA_049698595.1 Desulfobacterales bacterium
CCCATGCCGTCACCGATGGGGCCGTGGCAGCCAATGCAAAAGTTCTGATAGATCTTGTGTCCGCGTTGAAGGCTGGCATCCGTCGTCGGATAGGGATTGGGGATGATGCGCCATCCTTCAGGAACGATATCCGACAGCCAGCGGGCGTTGGCATCGGGTCCGGCTTCATACGCTTTGATGGATTCCGCTTTCCAGTAGTTCTGTCGCGCCATGCGACGGTCCGCATTTTTGAGGCCCAGGCTTTGGATATATCGGGTCAGCTTTTTGATCCGCTCCATACCTAGCCACTCAAATGGCGGCATGATGGAACTAGGGCGCGTGTACCGCGGGTTGATAAAATGGGCAATGTGCCAGTCGTCCGGGTGTTCACCACCTTCCTGGGATAAATCCACGCCGGTGCGTTGTGATCCCAGAGCAATCGGCTCGTCGGCAATATAGTCGCCGGATTGGGCGATGCGATCGGCACCGTGGCCCCAATCGATGCTGCGAATCGATTGGCTGTGGCAGTAGACACAGCCATTTTCCAGATAAATTTTACGGCCGGCGGCCTCTACAGCAGTCCGGTCACGGAAAATAGCCGAAGGGGTTATGTTACGTTTAGCATAAGGCCAGTATACCACCGTCAAGGTAATTGCTGTCAACAGGGCCAGGATACCGACCAATATGACAGTCGGGGTCATTCTCATGTTGTAGCTCCACGATTAAAGTACAAAGACCGCACCACGTTGTATAATCCGAGATAAGCTCCGATCATAATAAATGTGCCCAGCGATGCTCTCAAGATGTAGTATGGCTGAATTTCAGGTAAGGTCCGATAAAGCGTTTCACCATTGTACCAGGCATTGCCTTGAATTAATCCCACGGTCGTCAGCACCACGGCGAATCCGGTGACACCGATCAGCACCAGCCAATATTGCACGTCGGCCAGGAACCTGCTGTAAAGCGGTTTGCCGGTAATGCGCGGTAAAATAAAATACAATCCGCCCAGCGCCGTCACGCCGGCAAACCCGAGAACACCGATGTGGGCATGACCGACAACCCAGTTGTTAAAGTGGGTAATGCGCTGCACATGCGGCAGCGCCATCATGGAGCCCTGGATGTTGACAAAAAAGTAAAAGATGGTGCCGGTGAAAATAAATTTGGCGCCGATGTCGGCATGAATATCGCCCAGCTTGCCCTTGACGGTGTACCAGAGATTGATCAGAACGATCATAACCGGGATGACCATGGCGACACTGTCGACAATCGATATGGTTTTCAGCCAGGTCGGTACCGGTACCTGCAGCAGGTGATGGGTGCCGATATGGGTATACACAATGATGAGGGACCAGAAACCGATCAGCGACAATGTGTGACTGTACAATGGGCTGCGGGTGGCAATCGGCAGTGCGTAGTAAGCGATGCCAAGGGCCATGGGGGTTAACAGCAGCCCGAAAATATTGTGACCGTAGAACCACAAAAGGATCGCGTCCGGAATACCCGTCAGCGCCCCGGTATCCGGTTTCCAGATCACATTGCCCAGACAGTAGGTGATGGATGTCAGAACCATGGCAGCGGTCGTATACCAGATGGCCACAAATAAAATCGACTCCTTGCGCTGCCGGATCGTCATCAGAATATTGAACACCACCATGGCGAAGCTGATGACCACCATAATGTCCACCGGCCACGCTAATTCGGCATATTCGCGGCCCTGGGTGTACCCCAGAGCAATGCCGATAAGACCGGTGGCGACGGTGATGTTCCAGAATATCGCACTGAACACGCCGAGCTTATGGCTGAATAGCTCGGTACGCAGCAACTTCGGGAAATAGTAAAAGGCAGCGGCCAGCAAACCCGGTGTGACAAATCCGAACAGGACGGCGTTGACATGCATGGGGCGCACGCGCCCGAAATGGATATACTCGATATTCGCCAGGAAGTCAGGTGCAATCAGATAGCCCGCAGCGATCATTCCTAAGGTAGTCGCCCCAGCAAACCACAAGGCCGATGTCAGGGTAAACGCCTTGGCCGTCGGGTTTCCGGCAGATACAGTTTCAGTTGCTTCTTCAGGCAAAATGAGAACTCCTATTAACGCTTCGCGTTGTTATTTGTTAATGGTTATTAGTAAGATTGTGATTTTATCATTTCTATCAAATAACAAATAACGGATAACTAATAACTTCTTTCGCTAGCTGTGACACGACAACCAGCAATCAACATTGACTTTTTTCTTGTTGTGGCATTCCAGGCACATCCCCATCTGCCAATCTTTGGAAGGCAGCCGTTGAAGGTTTTCTACCAATCCGTGGCATTCCCGGCAGGCTACTTCTTTGTTGATATGACGCTGGTGGTTGAACAGCACGTGTTCCGGTATGTAGTTTACCTTGACCCAGGGCGTGGAGGTTTGGGTGTTGAAATACCTGTGCTCCTTCTGGATCCAGGGATGTTTTTTGATGATGTAGTTATGGCAGTGCAGACACTTTCCCACCGGCGGAATTCCCGGGAAATTGGAATAGGCAACGTAGGGGTGGCAATACTGGCATTGGATCTGCTTGACGCCACTGTGCACATTGTGGCTGAAGGGAATCGGTTGTTCCGGACCGAGACCGCGCGTCGGCCACGTCCAGAAAACATAGATAAAAGCGGCTGAAGCCAATATGGTGATCAGTGTTAGCAGGACAGGTATCGTATTTTTTCTCAACGTCTTATCCCTTGTCAAAATGCGGCCTGAATTTTAAGATCAATTACTTTCCTTTACCGGGATGGTTTCGGGAAAAACTTTTAAAAAAGTGCCGACGGCAATGGCCATCAACCCTAAAAATCCCAGCGAAATCAATCCGTCGGAAAGGCTCAATGGAATTGCCTGGGTATTATGGCTCAGCGCCGGACCCAACAACAGGAGATGCTCCAGCCAGATGCCGACAATCACGACCGAACAAATCGTCAGCATCAGAACTGGTTTGGTTTTAATTCGCTGATTCAACAGAAGGAAAAAAGGACCGATAAAGCAGACAATAAATATGGTCCAGGCCAGTTTATTCCAGGGCGCCAACATGGTGCGCACGATGACATAATGGGTTTCTTCAGGGATATTGCCGTAATAAATGACCATCAGCTGGACATAGAAGAAATCCGCCCACAGCAAACAAAAGCCGAAAAACAGTTTGCCGATATCATGAAAGTGGTTGGTCTTTAAACTAGACGCTTCACCTTGCTTAATTCGAATGATGGCGGCCAGAATGATCAACGCCCCCAGGCCCACAAAGAAGGATTTGACGAAATGGTAGGCGCCAAATAGGGTGGAAACCCAATGGGGATCCATGCTCATCACAAGGTCGAATCCGATCAGAGACAACACCAGCGCAAAAGCCAGAATATAGAGTCCCCCCCAGACGGTCATTCTGCTTTTTATACGTTCAGGGTTAGGATGGTTTTGTTTCCAGGCATTGTAGATATATTTACGTATTTCACCCACGGGCTGATTCGGGTCATATTTTAATTGCAGGGCATTGAACAGATAGGCAAATCCCAGCAGGTAGAGGATCAAAAGGCCGAAAAAATCCCGCCAAAACAAAAAGGGTATATTGAGCCAGACTTCCTTACCGTGCAGATCCTCGTGCAACCAGGGGAAAATATGCGTTCGGCCGATAAAAAGGAGCAGAAAAAGAATAAACGAAAGCGGGAAAAAGGCTGTAAAAGATTCTGAAAGACCGGAAAGCGGACCGCTCCAGCGCGCATTGGTCATGTGCATGACCGCTGAAAAAAGAACCGCTCCCTGGGCAATTGCCGACCACAGCAGAAAGTTGATGAGGTAGGCCTGCCAGGCCCTCTCAGGGTGCTCGCTGGTCAGCCCAAAAATAAAGGTAACTACACCAATTGCGACAAAAATGAGAAATACCCAGGATGTTTTTGATTTCTCGATTCCCATGGTCTTTGTATTATCATCAGTCATGGCTGCGGACTTTCCTTATATTGTTCGAATACCCGAACCTCTGCACCCTGTTTTTGAAAGAAATCCTTTAGTCCATCTTCCTGTCCGACCTCACAGGCTGCCAGTACACCGAAATGTTCTGCGGAACAGCGCGGATCGTAATATCTGAGCCATCTGTAACTGGGCAATCGGGTCTGGGTCAGCAGACCGATGACATTACCGAAAACAGAAAACAGAATGGTCGCTTCAAAACCGACGATCACAAACGGAATAATCGCAATGATCGGCTTGCCGCTGACGATCAAATTCCAGCGCGTGGCCGTGAAAATGGCCAGGGCGAAGCCGCCGATAAATCCCAATATCCCACCACACAGGGTAAACCAGCCCACCCAGCTCTTTTTCAATTTTAAAGCATCCATTATTTTGTGGCTGGGAATGGGGGTATTGACCCGGATAAATTGATAGCTCGATCGTTTAAGCCCATTTATTGCTGAAACGACGTTATCTTCATTTTTAAAGAGCCCCATGATGTGTCGTTTAGGCGACATGACCCGCTCCTTCTGCAAGGGTTTCTTTCATTTCAGTCATGGAAACGGATGGCAGATGCCTCGCAAATAATACGAACAAAAAGAAAAACAGACAAAAGGCGCCCAACATGATGCCGAATTCGATCAGGGTTGGGGTATAAAGACCCCAGGCATGGGGTGCAAAGCCGTGGGCGACGCCCCCGACAATGATGACAAATCGTTCCCACCACATGCCGAAATTGACGATCAGTGAAATGATAAAAAGGGTTGCGATGGTCGTACGGACTTTTTTAAACACGAACAAAAGCGGAATCAAGGTATTGCACAGTACCATGAAGTAAAATCCCCAACGGTAATCGCCGAGCGCCCGCCAGCGAAATTGTTCCATTTCGATTGTGTTGTGGCTGTACCAGGCGATGAAGTATTCCGTGCCGTAAGCCAGTCCGACGATCAAGCCGGTGAGCACAATGGTTTTGGCAACATTTTGCAGGACTTCGATGGTGATGATGTCCTCGTACTTGAACAATTTGCGCAAAGGAATCATCAGGGTCAGCACCATGGCCAAACCGGAATGGATCGCCCCGGCAACGAAGTAGGGGGCAAAAATGGTTGTGTGCCAGCCGGGGACGATACCGAGGGCGAAATCCCAGGAAACGACGCTGTGTACCGAGATGACCAAAGGCGTAGCCAGGGCGGCAAAAAACAAATAGCCGCGCGTGTAGTGGCGCCATTGCTCGTGCGCACCGGTCCAGCCTAAAGAAAGAATTTTAAATATTTTATAGCGGGTCCCGGTGGATTTGTCGCGCACCGCCGCAAGATCGGGCAGCAGGCCGGTGTACCAGAACAGCGAACTCACCGTTAGATACGTGCTGATGGCAATCACATCGAACATCAAGGGCGACAGAAAATTGGGCCACAGCAGTCGCTGGTTGGGCAATGGAAACATGTAGTAGACTTGCCAGGCGCGTCCCAGATGAATAAACGGAAACAGCCCGGCAACACACACCGCAAACACCGTCATGGTTTCAGCGGCGCGCGCGATCGGATTGCGCCAACCGGCTCTGAACAAATGCAAAATGGCCGAAATGAGCGTTCCGGAATGGGCAATACCGACCCAGAAGACAAAGTTAATCAGATAGGTTCCCCAGGCCACCGGGTTGTTTTGACCGCCCACGCCGATCCCGACAGCGATCTGATAGGCCCAGCAGGCAGCCCCGATCAGCGCTCCGACCAACAAAAAAAATACAAGAATCCAGTAAGATTTTTTGGGCGGTGTTAAGGTGTCCAGGATCGTTTGATCAATTTTGGCATACGTGAGTTGCGACATGTTTTTAAACCGTTTCCCGTTGGCCCGTGAGCCCGTTAGACCTGATAGCTGATCATAGGTTTATTATGAGTATGAAACATTTGGTAATTGGCCAATATTTTCAAATTTCATGCACCACTTTTTTTAAATAAATCACCGCCGGCTTGGTATTGACATAGCCAATGGCCTGATAGGCGCGAGGATCATCGACCATTTTGCGCACCCGGCTTTCCTTGTCCATCAAACTGCCAAACACGAGTGCATGGGTCGGGCAGGTTTGCACGCAGGCCGGCGTGACTTCACCGTCCCGGATCTTCCGCTTTTCATTTTTGGCGATGCTGCGGGCTGTTTTAATACGCTGGATGCAAAATGAGCATTTTTCCATGACCCCTTTGCTGCGTACGGTAACATCCGGGTTCAACTGCAGATTCATGGGTTCGGGCCACTTCCAGTCAAACCAGTTGAAACGACGCACTTTATAGGGACAATTCTGAACACAATAGCGGGTTCCGATGCAGCGGTTGTAAATCTGATTATTAAGCCCTTCCTTGGAATGATGGGGGGCATACACCGGGCAAACCGCCTCGCAGGGTGCGTTGTCACAGTGCTGGCACATCATGGGCAAAAATGTCACTTTTTCCATGTCATCTTCCGCATGGTATCTTACAATATTCAACCACCCCATTTCGCGTCCTTCGAGCACCCGCTCCACGCCGACAACACCGATGTTATTCTCCGCGTAGCAGGCAGCCGCGCAGGCACCGCAACCGATGCACTTGTCCAGATCGACCACCATCCCCCAGCGATAGTCTTCGTGGTCGTGGGGCGGATAAAAATCGCGCTGTGGATCGTATCCTTCCGGCAGCGGCAGGGTTAGTGGGAAATCTCCCATGGTCAGACCCGTTCCATGGTGAGATTCCGGCTTTTTTAACTGCGCCAGCTTAACCGAAAGCGCAAACGTTCGGCCATGTTGGGTGAGACTGCCGGATGTGCTGGCCAACTTCTGCGTCCGCCCTGTTTTTTTGATGGTTACTTCAGCGACGTTCAGGCCGGCGCCACCGGAATCCGGATAAACGTTGGCTGAGAGCAACTGCAAGGGGTTGACCCCGGTATCTCTGGCAGACCTCCCATATGCCTTGTGTCCCTGTCCGATACTCATGACCGCGAGTCCCGGTTTGATAAGCTCGCTCACATATACCGCTGCTTCCAACTTGCCGAATTCGGTCTGAAGCTCGATGATATCTTCTTGATTGATCCCGTTTGCGTCGGCTGTTTTGGGATTCATTATAACCGGCGTCTGCCAGGCGATGCAGGATAGCGGGTCTGGAATTTCACACAACCAGGGTTTATTGGCACCCCGTCCGTCGAAAAAGCGGATGGACGGCATCGCCGCAAACGCTAAATCCGATTTCGGCGGTTCAGGATTTTTCGTCAGTATGTCCGCAAGATCTTCTGAGCGGGGTATTTTTTGATTGTTTACGGGTTTGACCGTCAGACCAAAATCCCCCCCCTTTTGAAGCGTCTCAATCCATTGGATTTCATCGGCAATACCGCGCATTTCAGCAAGATTTGCGATAAGGTAGTTCTTGTATTTCTTTGCCGGTGGATTGTCTTCAAAAGCGGCATACAGCATCACATCTCCCAGATTGGATGCCTTGGTCATTTTGCCCATGGCCGGCTGCAGCGTAGACACCAGCGGCTGTTTACCGCCGTATTCATCCCAGGTTTCAAGGGGCATTTGAACCGGCAGGACAAGATCCGCCATCTCAGCGGTTTCGGTCATGAAATTGCTAAAGCACACAACGAATAGATTTTTATTTTCAAGTGCTTGTTTTACACCGCTGTTCTTTGGCAGGGCAAATAGCGGGTCGACATTGTTGAGCAGAAGCAGATCGGCGCCTTCGGTGTTTAAAGAAAAGAAAAATTGCAGAATATCAGACCGCTTGGCGGCCGTTTCAACCCGGTGGCGTTCGGAAAAATCCATTAAGCGCAGATTTGGATCGAGAAGAAGATTGAGTAAATTAACGGCCAGGTTGGTTTGCAACCCATTGAGATCGGATGCACCGCTGTTTGTGCCGAGGATCAGTGGACTGCGTGCATCCATGAGCTGGATGATCAGTTTTTCATACAATGCCAGCGGAATTCCGGATCGTTCCAGAACCATGTCCTGAATATAAGGCACAGTGGCTTTGTTTAAAAATTCCTGAAATGGTTTGGGAAGATCTTTGCCTTTACCGATATCCAAAGCCTGTCTGACCAAGCCGAGGGCGATAACGGCTTCACTGCCGGGTTTACAGGATAGCCAATGGTCGGCATTCGCTCCGGTCAAAGATTGATACGGACTGATCTGGAAAAACAGATTTTTAGTTTTGTCTTTGAGCGCATGCATGGCTTTAAATTTCCATGCATATTCGACCGGGGACAGCCAGGTTTCAAGAAAATCCGCCCCAAAGGACACCAGGATATCGGCCTGGTCCATGCGATAGGACACCAACCCGTCAACGTCGAATACCTTTTCATTGGCTGTTTTTAATGATTCATAGGCGTATGGTTCAAATACCAAAGGCGGCTGGGAGTTTAAATTTGTCAAGGCTGCGGTAAGCAAATTCATGAGGCTTTCGCCAATGGTCTCCGTCAGCATGCGCACCCGATTGGATCCGTTTTTTGCTGCCTCAGTAGCTCTGACTTTTAAAATGGATTCAGCTTTCGAAAATGATAGCGGTTGCCATTTGCCATTTTCTTTTAGCATCGCGGTTTTAAGTCGGTCCGGATTGTAAATCCCCTGCAGGGCGGCCTGCCCCCGCATGCAGAGTTTGCCCTTATTGATCGGGTGCAGCGGATTGCCCTCAATTTTAATGATACGCGCTTCTCTGTTTTTAGCCAGAATGCCACAGCCCGCCGGGCACTCGCGGCAAGTAGAGGCATACCAGGTGGCTTCTCCAACCACCATGTCGTCGGGGGCCTCGACCAGAGAATAAAGGTGCTTTTCGGGGGGACTGCAGCCAAATGCAACAGAAATACTGCCCATGCCGGCAATTTTAAGGAAGGTTCGCCGATTCATATTTTAAAGGATCTCCTGAAACGTTACCTATGAATCATTATCAGATCAGTTTTTATAAAAAAATATGAGATGCTTGTCAAGTCGGTATAACCTAAAAAATGATGACATCTGTATATATTCGCAGCAGTTCGGCTTGTTACCAGTGGCCTTAATTCTAAGAAATCCGGTTGAGCTCACAATCCATTCCGCATCCTCAGGTTGATTTCCAGTCGCTCCAGAGACAATTTGATAACATCTTTGGCCTTATCGGATATTTTCAGATAGTCGTTAAAAAACGTTTTGACCTCATCGGCTCTTCTTATTCCGGCAACCGGGACGATAGCGGCGATGACCCGTTCATAAAGCATGGGGTGAAATTGTTCAATATCCGCCAGGTTGTTTACATACCAATCCCACAGCAAAGGGATCGCATGGGGATTTGAGGCCATGGCCACCACCGGTATAAATTTGTTGCGGGCCGGGACAGTATCCAGAGTGTATTGGAGGGATTTGATTATCAGCGCTTCATCTTTGAAGCAACCAAGGGCGGATAACATATTCAGGCGGGCATGTTCGATTTTAGATTCCTGCAGCTGGCGATCAAACCAGTCAAACGTCTTATCGACGCCGCACAGTGCGCCCACCTGCATCACACTTTTTATAATGTCGGCATGGACGGTAGCGCCGCGCATCAAGGCGGCAAATTGGCTGCCGGCAAATTCCAGGGCCGGCTTTGAACCATACCGCACCGCATCCCAGATGAGTTGATCCCGCAAGTGGGCTGTTGTGTGATTTTCGTCAGATACCGGATCGTATCCGATTTTTTCCAATATGCCTTCATAACGGGGTGTTGCCAATGATGATATTTTCTGCCGCCAGGGCTCATCCATTACAAGATAGGCCGAGTAAAGATTATGGGCCATGCTGGTCAACGGCAGATAGGCCTCCTCTTTTTGGTAAAAGGAAAGAAATTTCAGATAATCCTGAAGGGTTGAAGTACCGGATTGAACCAGGGCAAAAAAATCGTTTTCAAGTCCCCAGCGATCTTCGGGGGGGATTGATTTTTCAAGCACGCGGGCACCGAGTTCTGCCATGTTCGCCGCATCAACATACTGGGTCCGGTAAAATCCTGTCTGCTGAGCGTTGATTTTGTAGGCCAGGATATCTTCATCCAGGTCTATTTCCTGTTCGATCTTGTCCAATAGTGTGGTTACCTGCCGCGTCGCGCCTGTTTTGGGAAAAAGGCTGATGGTGATCGGCACCAGCCATTTTTGGTCGAAATCATTGGGCAGATAGGTAAATCGCCCCTGGGTCAGTATCAACCGACGATCTTGCCGCCTAGCCGTGATCAGCGGAAATCCGGGCTGCTCGATCCAGCTTTTCATCATGGCGCTTATGGGCTGCTGCGTTACGGTTTCAAAGGATTGCCAGAGGTGCTGACTATCGGCACATCCGTACTCGTAAGTCTTCAGATAATGCTGCAATCCCTTCTGGAAATTATCCTTGCCAATGTATCCTTCGATTTGCCTTAATATACTACCGCCCTTGTTATAAATAATCGGAGCAGTGCTGGCATTGATGACAACGTGTTCACCACCCGGGATTTCGATGGCAAATGTTTCATGAAGCGCATCACGAACCAGGGCAGAGCCGGTCTGGCCGTTAAGAAACTGCTGCCAGGTATCCCATTTTGGATAATAATAATCGACCACACCGAATCCGAAATAAGTGGCAAAACTTTCGTTGAGCCAGAGGTATCGCCAGTCGGAAGGGGTCACCAGGTTTCCGAACCACTGGTGGGCAATTTCATGGGCGATGACCTCGCATATTCTTTCCTCTCCGAATTTTGAGGTAATTTTCGGATAATGAAGCAGTAAATTTTCACGGAAAGTGATTGCGCCCCAGTTCTCCATGGCACCAAAGGCAAAATCCGGGATTGCAATGAGATCCATTTTGGGCAGGGGATAGTCGATGGCGTAATAGGTCTCGCTGAATCCAAGGGACTTACGGCCAAATTCAACCCCAAATTGCGCATATTTTTTCATGCCGGGAAGCGTGGCTACCCGAACCCGGCTGTCTTTTTCATCCCGGGTAAACTCAAACTCACCGACACCGAAAAAAACGAGATAGGTCGACATTTTCGGGGTTTGCGCGAATGTGACCCGCTTTTTCCCATTGTCGAGCCGATCTTCTTTTTTTACCGCCCCGTTGGAGATTGCCACCAGTTGATTGTCGATGTCCATATTTATATCAAAGGTTGCTTTTTGGGCGGGATGATCCATGCATGGGAACGCCCGCCGGGCATCACTTTCTTCAAACTGGGTGACGGCGATAAATCTGGTTTGCCCCTCAAAGGTGTATTTGCTGCGGTAAAAGCCGGCCATTTTATCATTGATCAAACCCTGATAATCGATGATCAGCCTGATTTTTCCGGAGGTCGGTTCGGGCAAAATTACCCGAACTTCTTCTCTATCAGGATTCGCCGTAAACGCACAATTCACGAATCCGGCCCCTTGCCGGAGCCGGCAGCTCCAGATGGCGAGTTCAAGAATATTCAAGGTCACCTCGGAAATGGTCTGGGGCGCGTCCAGCAGAATTTCGCATGTGCCGTCAAATTTGAAACGGGCCAGATCAGGTTCCAGATGGATACGGTAATTTAAAGGATTTAATTCCAGCATAGTGATCTCCCTGTGCATATAGGATTCGAATTTAAAACAGCGAGAGTATAGAGAAAGACGATGGATTTGTCAATTTAGCCACAGACCCACACAGAAATACACAGACGTCTTTTTTTCTCAAACAAATTGTCCGTGTGAGTCTGTGTGCGTTTGTGGCTAATTATTATAGTTATACTCACGCGTTTTGCCTCCCACCGTGACGTGACACCGGCCCGGCAGGTTGCAAAGCTCACGAATCAAAGGGTCAGATTTGATTTGGCCCTGAACCTCTGAACCCATCAACGGTCACAAATATGGATATAAAGCGCTTGTATTTGACCTCACGATGCTTACTTTTTTT
>JBAVYC010000280.1:0-5062 GCA_049698595.1 Desulfobacterales bacterium
ACATTGAATTTACAAGCCCTGATATTTAAATTTTGTGCCTTTTGCGCCCTTTTGCGGCTATATCAACAATGATTAATATCAGTTCCTGCCTGATTCGCATGGGTGAGAGAATTTTTGTCATTTTTGATCTAAATCAAAGCAAGCCATCTATTAATAAGGTATATTAGCGCTCAATTGAAGGATTTAGGTACCATTAATTTATATTTTTTCATGACTGGGGCTTTCCATCATGTGGACGGAATTAAAAAATTTAAAGGAATCAAACGAGTTTTTAAATCTATTACTCGACAATATAAACTCAGCGGTCCTCATCGCCGATGAGAATCTGCGGATCCATCAGTTCAACGACTCTTTTCTTGATCTTTTCGACAAAGCGACGGAATCCGTGTTGGAAGCAACGTTTGGCGAAACCGTAGGATGTGTTAACGCCATCATCGAAAATAAAGCCTGCGGCGCAACCTCGCAGTGTTCCCAATGTATTCTGCGCAGTTCCCTTATTCACAATCTCATCGACCGCGCACCGGTCAATAACCAATCACTGAACCGGGTGTTTTACATCAAAGGAGAACCCGTTGAGAAACATTTCCAATTCAGCACCCGTCCGATTACATTTCAGGGACGTAAAATGTTTCTGATAATCATTTACGATGTTACCGATATTGAGCTGCAAAAAATTGAACTGCAGAGAAAGCAGAAACGAATTGATCGGGATCTGGAATCGGCCGCAGCCATCCAACAAAGCCTGCTGCCGGATAGGTCGCCGAGGATTGAAAACATTCAAGTCGCCTGGAGATTTGAACCGTGTGAACAGATCGGCGGCGATATTTTCAACATCCACAACATGGATGAAGGCAAAGTGGGGCTATACATGCTCGACGTTTGCGGTCATGGCGTGCCGGCTGCTTTGATTTCGGTGGCGGTCTCCCAGTATTTAAACGGCGGTGACGGTCTTTTGGGCAATAACTGCGAGCTCGTATCGCCGGATATTGTGCTAAACCGGCTGGACCATGCGTTTCCCTTTGAACGATTCGACAGTTTCTTTAGTATTATTTGTATGACCCTGGATATGAATCAGGGCTTGCTGACATACAGCAGTGCCGGACATCCGCCGCCGGCATTGGTGCATTCGAATGGATCCATCGAAATGCTGGATTGCCGGGGCCCCAGCATCGGCATCGGCAGTGAGGATACCATCCGTCAACAGTCAATCAGACTGCAGACGGGTGACAAAATATTCTTATATACGGATGGACTCCTTGAAAATCGCAACTCGGCCGGCGCATTTTTTGGCAAACAGCGCTTTTATGATAATTTAAAAAAATACCGCAACCAACCCGTTCAGGAAATAGTGGAGGCCATATATGCAACGGCCAAAGAATTCCGTCAGGAGGCAAAACCTGACGATGATATCAGTATTTTGGGGGTGGAGTATTGCGGGTAGGATCTAGTCCTGGAAAGTATACAAACTTAATCGAGACTATTTACCTCATTGAAATCCTAACCCGGATAAACAGGAAAAAACAAATAACAAATCGCAAATAACAAACAATATCCAAAGATCAAAAAGACAAATTCAAAACAAAGATACAGGTATCGTTGATTGGTTGATAGGTTAAGTGGTCGTGAATATGGATTTATCCCATACTTGCAAAACAATTTGACACTTCATATTTCAAAAGAAAGGACAATTAGGACACAGATAACCACAGATTAACACGGATTAAAAAAGAAAATTTGTTTCGCCTTCGGCGAGGAAGGACACATATCAAGCAGGCAGCTATATATGTCTGGACATGGTTCCGCCGCCAGGCGTTTTGTACTAATCTGTGGTTATCTGTGCAAATCTGTGTCCCCAAAATCTTTAAGTAACCATCGTAACATTCTAAAATTATGACTATAATTTACCTAATCAACCATTCAACCAGTAAACTATCCAACCAGGTCTGAAGATAAGGATGTTACTCAGCTTTATTTACACGTATCGAGCATTCAGCATCGAGCATCCGGCATCCAGTCTCTCGCCTCCAATCTCTAACAATACAGGATTTTTCTTTGTTACCCCTCCGCGTTCGCGGCGATCTCTGTGGTGATCCATTGGCTTTGAGCCTTCAGCTTTGAGCTTTGAGCTTTTTTAGCTTACTCCCCAATATACATCACACACCGTGAATTTCGACCGTCCACCTTTAAAACAAAAGGCCGGGCAAGCTCTACATGGGCAATATAGGTGGTTTCTTTGACCACCGGAAGTGATGTCAGCCAGCTCCAGTCCAAAAAATCTTCCGCGTTATCCGATACCATAACATAGTTGATGCCCAGCGTTGAAATGTTGTGAAAAAAGTGTGAGCCCTGGGACGGTTCAGCTTTCAAATCCGACGAGGAAGTTTCGATCATCGCGCCGACCCCGCAGATTTGTGCCCAGCTCACCGGAATCCCCAACCAGCGATCCGCCGACCCCCATCTGCCCGGCCCGATCAGAAGATATTTTTTTCGTTGTCGCAGCAGACTGGAATTCAGTTCACCGATCTCACGTGCGATATCAGGCGTGCGTCCGGCATCGAAGGTATTCGGTTTTACATAGAGTATGTCCGCAATATCAGTTTTTTCAGCATTGCCCAGCGCGTGGAAGGAGTGGCAGAAGGCTCTGGCGACATCTGCCTGGCTGATTTCAACCTGCCCAAGCTCCGCCCTGGCGGTCATCGGTCTTAGTTGCAAGAGTGCGAATTCCGGTTTGCGCTCCGGGTCTTGGGGCCAATTGACTGAAAACTCAAGTTCCACCGGGCATCCCATCCCCTCCTGACCCACTTGCAGAACATCTGAAAGCAGGTCGGCCAGGGGAAACAAATCGTATTTGAGGATCTGAGAAAAGGTCAGCACCCGGTACCCGGGCATGTGGGTGGTATCCCGCATTCGATGTTCTTCCGGGATGTAAGTACTGGCAAGCAGTTTCATGGGAGGATCCTCGGTGACATCGTCAACCTCTCGTTTTGCAAGATTGGCATCTTCATTGATTCCGAGTTCAGGATAGGGGCCGCCCATTTTCAGGGAAAAGAAAAATCGCTGGGAATTTTCCAGGATATCATCTACGGTGGTCCTCTGAGGCAGGATCTGCGGATATTTCGGGGAAAAACGCAGGGCCTTCTCTCCCTCCATCACGGTTTTCCCTAAACCCATGGCAATCGTGGCAATCCCTTCCTCCGGTTGCATTTTGGAAAAAGGGTAGTAATTATGCGATTGGGCAACTCCGGAGATGGCCGGATAGAAATAATCACCATATTGTTCGCCAACAAGTTGTTGAATGATAACCGCCATCTTCTCTTCTTCCGTGCGCTGTCCAACCCGCCGGGAAAACGCTTTGGGACTTTGAAAATAAGTGGAGGCATACACTAGCTTGATGGCGCTTATCAGCTGCGCCAATCTCGAATCGAGATCAGGATCATCGTTGGGAACCATATACGTTCGATAAAGGCCGGCATAGGCACGAAATTGTGCATCTTCCAAAAGGCTGGAAGAGCGCACGGCCAGCGGATAGGTTATTCTTGCCAAATAGGCTTTCAGGTCGTCGGCGATCCACTGGGGAAAGACAGCTTTGCAGAATGTTTCCGCAATCTCCTCATCCGAGGCATCCGACTTTGAAAACCCTTTCAGATTATTTGCCTCAACAAAGGCTTCAAACCCTTCAGTGGTGATCACCATAGCCTGGGGCACAAATATGTTTATATTTTCAAATTTTTGGTGAATCGCCGGAAGGCGCTTGAGCAGGTTGGACACAAAGGCCAGGCCCCGGGCCTTTCCGCCAAGCGAGCCCGTACCGATCTTAAAAAATTCCGTGTCAAGGTCAAATTCAACGGCCTCAAAGTTTACCACCACACCTTTTTGGCGTCGACTGCGCCGGGCCTGGATGATAGAAATGAGATACTGCCGATGCCTGTCAACACTGGAAAAATCATCTTCTCTAATCGGTCTCACCTTGGAGGCCAGCATGATTTCGGTGCGGGCAAAAAGCCATCTGGAAAAATCATTGCGACTGGCATGATTCACGAAGGAATCATCCGGAATTTCATGCAGAAGCTTCTCAAAAGAGCGCGTGTTTGAGGCCCGGGCAATTTCCCGGCCGTCCGGCTTGCGAAAAATAAAATCTCCAAAGCAAAGCTGTCCCAGGAAAAAAGAACGGACCTCCGAGATTAACGAAGGTGAACTTTTATCGACAAACAAAGCAGGAATTTTAGCCGCCTTGGCAGCATTGGAGGACTCCGAGCTGGTGAGCAAAAGGGGTATGTCGAATCGTTCCTTTTTGATTTTAGATAGAAAGCTCACACCGGCATCTTCGTCCAATTTACCGTTTCGCGGAAAACGCACATCGGAAATAACGCCCAACACGTAAGGTTCATACCTTTCGAACAGACTATCGGCTTCTTCGTAATTTCTGGCCACCAGGATTTTGGGTCGAGCGCGCATGGTCAGCAGACGGTGTTCTTCGTTGAGGCCTTCCTCCAGCACTGCCTGGGTCTGAGACACCAACTCCCGGTAGAGCACGGGCAGCAGGGTGGATATATAAACCGGAGAATCTTCCACAAAAAGAATGACCCTGATGCCGGCTGATTCCGTGTCGTGGGCAATGTTCATCAAATCTTCCGCGCTTTTAACCAGGGCGACCAGAATATCCGTATCGCCCGACCACACAAACGTGCGGTCTATTCCGGGGGGCTGGGTAAACACCCGGCTGGATTCCTCTGCCGGCAGAGCGCTGTGGGTTAAAAGAATCACCGGCAGGTCCGAATCTTTACGCTTTATTTTCCGTCCCAGCATGAAGGCATCCATATCGGCCAGATGCAGCATGGTAATCACCAGATCAAAATTCTTTTTATCCAGTGCCGCCAGGGCTTCACCGGCTGTTGCCACCCATGTAAAGCGGGGCGGGTTGCTGAGATTCAAGCCGCGGTATTCATGAATGATTCTCTCGGAAAGGCGGCAGTCTTCCTCCATGATCCAGGCATCATAAGGGGTGGAAACCAACAGGATATCCCTGACTTTCTTGGCCATTAACTCATGGAAAACTTTAAAA
>JBAVYC010000281.1:0-9116 GCA_049698595.1 Desulfobacterales bacterium
TGAGTTCTTCAGGCTCGAAGTCCATGGCGGTATTGCCGTCTTCCACCCGTCCCACTCGTTTAATGACCCCACTGTCATACAACATGGCTTCCGCAAGAGAAGTTTTCCCGGCTCCGGAATGGGCGACCAGAGCAATGTTTCTTAAACTTTCAATTTTTTCGCTCATCTAAGCTCCTCTCTTTAGTATTCCCTTTTGGTTATTGCTGCGTTCGGCAAATTTTAAACTAATACCATTAGCTGCTAAACCGAAAAAAAGCAAGCCCAAAATCAGATCAAATCGGTTGCAGTCCCAGTAGAATAAAAAATTCACGATTTCCCTTCGGTCCGAGGATTGGCGACGGTAGAACCCTGCCACACGCTAAACCCCTGGTATTAAAAAATGCAGATAAATTTTCGATCACCCCCTGGTGAAGCTTCGCATCCCTGACCACACCACCTTTCCCAACCTGGTTCTTGCCGACTTCAAATTGGGGTTTTATCAGTGCCAGAATGCGGGCCTCTCTGCCCATAAAAGCAATCACGGTCGGAACGACTATCTTTAAGGATATAAAGGAGACATCGATGGTCACCAGATCAACCGGTTCACGGATCAATTCGGCCGACATATGCCGAATATTGGTACGCTCAATAACCACCACCCGGGGATCCTGTCTCAATTTCCAGGCCAGTTGGCCGTAGCCGACATCAACCGCATAAACGCGATCGGCTCCATGTTGCAGCAGACAGTCGGTAAATCCCCCGGTGGAGGCGCCGACATCCAGGCAAATACAGTTTTCCGGATTTACTCCCAGGGACTGCAAGGCCCCGGCCAGCTTTAAACCACCCCGGCTGACGTAGGGGATATCTTTTTCCTTCAAAACAATGCTGTCGGTTGCCGAGACCAAAAATCCCGCTTTGTCGACCGGCTGATTGTTCACCAGAATTTTACCGGCCATGATCATGGCACGGGCTCGCTGTCGGCTCGGAGCCGCGCGTCTAGCAACCAGCAGCAGATCCAGTCTTTGTTTGTTTGTCGCCAAATTTGTTAGTCTTTTTAGATTTTCTTTTTCGATCAGACCGGCTTTTTTGTGGCCGGCGGCTGGGCTGACGCCTGAAATCTACTTAGCCCCAACGCCATCTACCTTCATCAAACGCCTGGCCGCCTTGACGATATCCGGAACGTCAATGCCATATTCGGATCTCAACACATTCTGAGGTCCGTGTTCGACAAAGACGTCCGCGATACCGATACGTTCCATTTGAACACCGGTGATAGCGTTTTCACTCAGCATCTCCAGTACGGCGCTGCCGAATCCGCCCTGACGAACATTATCTTCAACCGTGATGATTCGCGGGATCTTTTCAGATAGCGCACAAATCAAATCCACATCCAAAGGTTTGACAAACCGGCAGTTGACGACAGTGGCTGAAATACCCTGTTCCAGTAAAATTTTGCGGGCTTCCAAGGCGTCGCCGACCGGCCGGCCGATTGGCAGAATCAGAATGTCCTCTCCTTCTTCCAGAACCTTCCCTTTTCCGACGGGCAGCGGGCGGATCTTATCGTCCAAGGGTATTCCGGTCGCAGTTCCGCGGGGGTAGCGAAAGGCAATGGGGCCATCATGATTTAGTGCTGTGGCAAGCATGCGGCACAATTCATTTTCGTCTCCCGGAGCCATCACCACCATGTTTGGCAGGCTCCTGAGGAAAGACAGGTCAAAGAGCCCGTGGTGGGTGGATCCATCTTCACCGACAATGCCACCCCGATCAATGGCAAAGATTACCGGCAGTCGTTCCAGACAGACATCATGTAAAACCTGATCATAGGCGCGCTGCAGAAAAGTGGAGTAGATGGCGAAGACAGGTTTCATTCCTTCGGTGGCCAGGCCGGCTGCAAACGTAACACCGTGTTGTTCCGCGATGCCAACATCAAAAAATCGATCCGGGTATCGCCGTGCAAATTCAGCCAACCCGGTTCCTTCGGGCATGGCAGCGGTCACCGCAACGATGCGCTTATCTTCTTGCGCCAGTTGGACCATTGATTGGCCAAAAATCTCCGTGTATGAGGCAACGGAATTTTTGGGATCAATGCATTGCCCGGTTTCGATCTCAAAACAGCCGCAGCCATGAAAATAAACCGGGTTTTTTTCTGCCGGGGGGTATCCCTTTCCTTTTTTAGTGGTCACATGCAGCAGGACCGGTTCATTCAAGTATTTTACGTTTTTCAGGATATCAATCAGATGATTTAATCTGTGTCCGTTGATCGGGCCGAAGTATTCGAAATCGAAGGCCTCGAACAACATTCCCGGGGTGGTGAAAGTCTTAAAAGATTCCTCGGTTCGTTTCGCAAGTTGATAAATATCATCTCCGATTTTAGGCAAAGATTTCAGAAAATCTCCAAAATCTTTCCTGGCCTCCTGGAGCCTTTTGGAGGAAAATTTTCGGCTTAGAAAAGAGGAGAGGGCGCCGACATTGCGGGATATGGACATATCGTTGTCGTTTAAGATCACGATAAATTGTGTGTCTTTAAATCTGTCACCGGCCTGATTGAGTCCTTCGAAGGCAAGACCGGCCGTCATGGACCCGTCGCCGATGACGGCAATCACTTTTGATTTTTCTTTTTTCAAATGTTTGGCGTGGGCCACTCCCAGACCCGCCGATATGGAGGTGGAACTGTGCCCGGTGGAAAAGGTGTCATAGGGACTTTCTTGCATACGTGTAAAGCCGGATATGCCTTTATACTGACGCAGAGAATGGAATTGATCGCGTCGGCCTGTAAGTAATTTATGTGCGTAAGTCTGATGACCGACATCCCAGATGAGCTTATCATTCGGCGTGTCAAAAACATAATGAATGGCAATGGCCAGTTCAACCGAACCGAGACTTGAGGCCAGATGACCGCCCGTTTTCGACACAACCTCAACAATGACTTTACGAATTTCTGCCGCCAGAATTGGGAGGTCTTTTCTTGATAGTTTTTTTAAGTCAGCAGGGGAATTGATTTTTTCTAAAAAATTCAACGCTATAAAACTCCATGTTGTAAGTACAGATATTGGTAATGCCTATGTTGAATGATTGATTAGTTACCTGGCCGCAAATTTTAAATTCTATCTGCAAATGATTGAATATTCAATAATTAATTCCCTGATAAAACGGGATTTACGCTTCGCTGCAACCGGCTTGTCCGGGTTGGGCATTTTTACTTATTTTTTATAATTTGTTGGTCTACGCCATGCAGAACAACCACCATCAAAACCGACAGATCCGATAAAACAGAGATCAGAAGATGTCACGAAAATATTCGAGGTATAGATGTAGTTTATTTAAAATATTACTTATCAAAAATTCTTTTTAAAAATCAGCGGCCACCAGCAGAGATGGCCTCGGCCCCTTTCAGGGGCCATCCTCATACCCCCAGCTGGTGGTCGCTGATTTTTAGCTCCTATCGTTTTCTGTCGATGATGTATGTTGCCAAGGCGCGCAGTGGATCCGCTTTTTTATCAAAATCTTCAAGCGCCTGCAATGCCTCGTCCACAAGATTTTTAGCAAATTGTCTTGATCTTTCTAGACCCAGGATGGCCGGGTAGGTGCTTTTCTCGCGTAATTCGTCGGTACCGACGGCCTTGCCCATTATTTTAGGATTGCCTTCGACGTTCAAAATATCGTCTGTAACCTGAAATGCAAGGCCGATGCTGCGCGCGTAGGTTTTCAAAATATCCATCTGGCGTTTTCGGGCATCTGCCAGTAATGCGCCGCACAGCAAAGATGCCTCGATTAGCGCCCCTGTTTTTAAAGCGTGCATGGACTTAAGTTCAGCAAGCGTAAGATGCTGCCCTTCGGCAGCCATGTCCAGCATCTGCCCCCGGATCATTCCCCGATAACCGGCAGCAGTGGAAATGATGTGAATGACCTTCAGCCAACCGCTAGCCTGATTTCCTGTGGTAGATTGAACTGACGAAAGCACCTGAAAGGCAAGGGTCAACAATGCATCCCCCGCCAGAATGGCGGTAGCTTCGTCAAAAGCGACGTGACACGTGGGTTTTCCCCGGCGCAGGTCATCATTGTCCATGGCGGGCAGATCATCATGAATGAGAGAGTAGGTGTGGACAATTTCCAAGGCGCAGGCTGCCGGCAAGACGGCCTGCGGTTTTCCGCCAACGGCTTCGGCTGCCGCAAGGCATAAAACAGGACGAATCCGTTTACCGCCGGCCATTAACGAATATTTCATGGCTTCGACAATCGGTTCGGAAGGTATTGAAGCGTGCAATATTTTTTCAAGTGCAACGTTAATTTGTTGATTTTTATTGTCTATATAAACTGTTAAATCAAACATAAATCATTCGTCCGCCAGGTCTGATTTTGCCATCCTCCGGGTTACTGATATCTTCAATTCGTTCTTTTGCTTGACGACGGTTTCAGCAGTCGTCACTGTTATCTTCGGAGACCTGATTTTCAGTCACAAAAGGTATTTCGGATAATTTTTCCCCATCGGAATCCTGCATTAGAAGGGTAATTTTTTTTTCGGAGGCATCCAATTTTTCAGAACAATATTTTGAAATTTGGATCCCTTCTTCGAATTTTTTGATTGCCTTTTCCAGGGGTATGTCACCCGTTTCAAGCTCTTGAACGATTTGCTCAAGTTGTTTCATTGCCATCTCAAAGGTTTTTTTAGCCATTGGTTGATTTTCCTTTTACGCGGCAATAGAGCCGGCCTGAGGCCACCATGACTTCCAGATCCTGATCCAGCGACACCGTATCAGGGTCTTTCACCACGGTTTTCCCGGGAATGGTGCGGGTAATACTGTATCCCCGCGCGAGGATGGCCGCGGGGCTCAGGACCTGCAGGGTTGCCGCCAGTTCTCGAACTTTAATTTGATTTGATTTATTATATATTTTAAATGATTTAATAAGGTTATTATAGTTTTGTTCAAGTATTATTTTAGTATTTTTAAATAAATGAATCGGACTATTAACGTGCAGCCTGTCATCCCAAAAGTCGTAGTATTTGCGTTCGCGCAGGATTCGATGAAACAAAATTCGATTTAAACGCGCCGTGAGATCGTCCACTTTTAGGCATGAATCTTCAAGTTTACGTCTGGGATCGACCAGGCGCTTGGTATTTTCATTAATTTTTTGGTTTAAAGTCTTGAAATAATGATCTATTTTAATCTTTAAAAGCGTGCCGAGGTCTTTGCAATGTTGTTTAAGTTCAGATTTCTGCGGGACAACTAGTTCTGCGGCAGCAGAAGGTGTGGGCGCGCGCAGGTCGGCCACAAAATCAGAAATTGTATAATCGGTTTCATGGCCCACCGCTGAGATGATTGGAATTTTGGATGAAAAAACTGCCCGGGCCACAGACTCCGTATTGAAAGCCTGTAAATCTTCCAGGGATCCGCCACCGCGTGCCAATATAGCAACATCTGAGTCTTTAGCAAGATTCAGTTGCTCCACAGCAGCAACAATTTGTTCGACCGCACCTTCACCCTGGACTTTAACCGGAATAATCTGAATGGCTAAATTCGGAAAGCGGCGGTTGATTATGTGCAGGATGTCGTGTACAACCGCACCCGATGGTGATGTTATAATGCTGATTTTATTTGGTAAAAATGGCAATGGCTTTTTATGGACGTCATCAAAACAGCCTTCGTCGGCAAGACGTTTTTTAAGCTTTTCAAAAGCGATCTGTAGAGCTCCGGCACCTGACGGTTCCAAATATTCTATAATAATTTGATAGGTTCCACGGGGTTCATAGACACTGATTCGGCCCATGCCGGTGACATTCAGCCCGTCTTCGGGTTCAAATTTAAGATTTCGCTGCTGCCCACGAAACATCACACTGCTAATTTGGGAAGCATCATCTTTTAATGTAAAATAAAAATGGCCGGAGGCAGGGATGCGAAAATTAGAAATTTCTCCAAAAATCCAGACAAAAGGGAATTTTTCTTCAATTAAACTTTTAATATTTGCGTTGAGTTCGGATACCGTATAAATATTTGCCCGGCCGCCGACTTCGGCAGATTGCATGGGTTGGTTGGCTTTGAACATAATTTAAATTCTAACAACGTCTGATAAGATATATTATGTAAACTTTTTGATCAGCTCAGGAATTCTCTATGTTTTTTGCGGTTTGAATGCCCTTCTTTTCCAATATTTCACGAATTGCCGGCATAAGATAAAGATCTTCATGAGGAAATATTGCCAGTTGAGACGCCAGGGTGTCAATTTTTTTGTGGATGGATTTGTGTTTATCCATAATAAATAAATTCTTGCCTTTGACCTTACAAAAACCGCTTTTCACTTTTATACCCGCCGTTCGAAGGTTTTGTTCGGAAACGGTAATCTCAAGCTTTTCAGCCAGATCTTTAAGCTCCTGGTAAATTTGTTCCGGTTTCATATCAATTTGAATCCGACTTGATCTTGAAAAAAACGATGCTTGTGTTATATTATCAGCATAAAGAATGACAGCAAATCATTTAATTTCATTCAGGAGGAAAAAATGGAATCCGTACCCCTTAAGCAGACTCAAGTCCAGACTCAGGTCAATGAATTTATTCGCAGCGTCTATAACTGGATGGCCATCGGTTTGGGACTCACCGGTCTGGTGGCTTTTTATGTCGCCAACACTCCCGCATTACAGCAACTGATTTTTGGCAATAAAATTTTATTTTTCGGCCTGATTATCGCGGAACTTGCCCTGGTCTTCACCATCAGCGCCAGGGTTCAAAAGATGCAGGCATCCACTGCAACGGCACTTTTCGTCCTTTATTCGGCCCTCAACGGCGCCACCTTATCTTTTGTTTTTCTGGTGTATACCGCTTCATCCATTACTTCAACATTTTTTATCTGTGCAGCCACCTTTGTCGCCGTCAGTATCTACGGCTGGAACACCAAGCGCGATTTGACCTCCATGGGTGGCTTTATGACCATGGGA
Source organism: Desulfobacterales bacterium (assembly GCA_049698595.1). Classification (GTDB taxonomy): domain Bacteria; phylum Desulfobacterota; class Desulfobacteria; order Desulfobacterales; family JAFDCJ01; genus JAFDCJ01. The sequence continues at coordinate 6,908 of JBAVYC010000281.1, forward strand.
TTGATCGGCATCATCATTGCCTCGGTGGTCAACATGTTTTTCCGCAGTTCTGCCATGAGTATGATTATCAGCTACATCGGCGTCATCGTTTTTGTCGGCCTGACGGCCTATGATACCCAGCACCTTAAAACCATGGCCATGACTCAGCCGGATGGCTTAGATGCCGCCGTGGTCCGAAAAGGCGCGATTCTGGGCGCGCTGAAATTATATCTGGATTTTATCAACCTCTTTCTGATGCTGCTGAGAATTCTTGGCAGTGGCCGTAACTAAACTCAAGCAGGAAACCGGGGAAACGGCGATCCGATTTTCCCGGTTTCCCAAGTCTCCAAATTCCCACCACTAAATACCAATACTTTTAGTAATTATATCAGATATTTGTTTACAATATCTTTGAGTCTTGCCTTGACTGGGCCCTTCCACCATAATCCGGCAAATGGGCTGAGTGCCGGAATAACGTACGAGCACCCTGCCCCGGTCTCCCAGTTCGGATTCGACCGATTTGATGGCATCGACAATCTCTGCAACGGATTCAATATCCGGCTTGCTGTGAACCTCCACATTGATCAGAACCTGGGGATAGGAGGTCATCATCCTGCTCAACTCCGAGGGTGGCTTGTTTTCAGCTTGCATGGCTTCGACCAGCTTCAAGCCCGTTAAGCTACCGTCTCCGGTGGTATGGTGATCGGCAAATATCATGTGTCCCGAATCCTCGCCCCCAATGACCGCGCCACAAGCATTCATCTTTTCCATGACATAACGGTCACCAACTTTGGATTTTTCATGGCGTATTCCCATTTTTTTAAGGGCAACGCCCAACCCCATATTGCTCATCACCGTGCTGACGGCGCATTGGTTTTTTAAACGGCCCTGTCGCTGCATTAGATCGGCGCAGATCAACAGGATGTGGTCGCCGGATAGAATTTGGCCTTTTTCATCCACGGCGATCAACCGGTCTCCATCACCATCCAACGCCAGGCCGATGTGCGCCCCGGTTTCCAACACCCTTTGAATCAGGCCATCGAGATGTTCGGACCCGCAATGGTGGTTGATATTTTTACCATCCGGATCAACACCTAAAGCGACAACCCCGGCACCGAGATCAGAAAACAATTGCGGCGCTGTCCGAAACGTGGCACCATTGGCGCAATCCAGTACGATCTTTAAGCCGTTTAGCGAAAAATTGGCTGGTAAGGTACTTTTAAGAAAAGCAATATAATCCTCAGAGGCATTATCTTGCATGATAACCGTGCCGGTTTCACGCACCGTTTGAGAGCCGTCGAGCAGGCCCTCATCCAATATCAGTTTTTCGACGTCGGCCTCTTTTTTGTCGGAAAGCTTATAGCCATTGCCTTTGAATAGCTTTATGCCATTATCATAGAAGGGATTGTGGGAGGCCGAAATCACAACCCCCGCATCGGCTTTAGCGGCGGTTGCCGTAAAGGCAACGCCAGGGGTAGGAAGTACACCCGTCAAATACGCATCACCTCCCGCTGAGCAAATACCGGCAACCATCGCAGACTCCAGCATTTGTCCGGACAACCGGGTGTCGCGGCCGACAATGATTTTCGGTTTTTCACCGCCATCCCTGAAAACCGTGGCAACCGCCCTGCCTACTCGCACGACCATCTCTGCTGTCATCGGGTATTCGTTGGCCATCCCGCGGATACCGTCGGTCCCAAATAATTTTCCCATAATGATCCCTCCTAAATTGAGCGGTTCCAGGTTCGGGGTTCAGGATTCAAAGGTTGCAACCAATGTATACTGCTCATAATATTAATCAAAATCTGGAATACTTATCGTAGCCTATAGCTTGAAACAGATTTATAAACAGATTAAGACACAATCCCTTTGAGACAAGCTGTCTGGGTTTTTTCAACCCTGAACGTTGAACCCTGAACCGCTCAACCTAGGTCATTGAAAGCTGTTCTATGCCAGCCAAGGCACGATGCGTCGGGCTTCGGTCGTAACGTCGTCTACGATCCCCTGAAGCCAACGGGTGCCGGTTTGAGAATCCTCTGCGGCCAGTCCCTGAATGACGGCAATGTAATCTTTGCCCCTTGCTGAAATGCCCCCGGAAACACTGTCAAGGAATTTGTCTCGCAGGCCCGTGTCGCCTTCTTTTTTCTGGTGCATCTCAAAAGATTCATTCAAATCGGGCCAGCGCCCGTATAGTTCCGATTTCTGAAGGGCAGTTTGCGGCGTTTTCAAA
>JBAVYC010000282.1:0-3982 GCA_049698595.1 Desulfobacterales bacterium
ATGCAATTCAGAAGAGAATTATAAAATAAGCCCGTCTTTAACGATATCCCTCAAAGTGACTGTTTCTATGCCGTGCGGTTTTTAGGCGGGTTAACGGGATTCGGCTCAGGCAATAGCCATCAATTGCTGTTCGATAAGTCCGCCAAAAAGAGGGATCTTATATTCATTTTGCTCCATGGGTTCTGCGTTTTTCAACGCCGCCGCGGCGACCTTTACCGCGCGATCCCGATCAAGCTGCCTGCCCTTGATGACGTTTTCGGCCTCAGCCGAACGCCAGGGCACAGGCGCTGCGCCGCTGAGTACCACCCGGCAATCACTGGCCTGATCCCCGCTGAACACGATCGCCAAGGCCACGCCGGCCAGAGCAAAATCCCAGGCACGACGCGCCCGAACTTTGCGGTAGGAACTTCGCAAGCCTTCCGCAGGCGGCGGCAGGACGATTTCTGTGACAATCTCTGCGGGTTCGAGCACGGTCTCCCGCGTATAATCCTCAGATGGCGGCATATGGAAGTTTTCCACGGCCACGGTTCGCCGGCCGTTGGGCCCGGCAATTGTAACACTTGCCTGCAGAGCGACCAGGGCCGGTGCCGTATCCGAGGGATGCACGATGAAGCAGTTATCGCCGCCGAAAATGCAGTGGTAGGCGTTCTCGCCCTCGACGGCAAAGCATTGATCGCCGCCTTTTCGCAGGCAATGAAATTCTCCCCGGTAATACCAGCAGCGGGGCTTCTGGCAGAGGTTGCCGCCGATGGTACCCTGGTGGCGTAACTGAGGGCTTGCCACCTCGGAGGCCGCCATTGACAGCGCCCGGTATTTTGATCTGATGACCGGATCACGGGCGACTTCCGCAATGGTTGTCAGGGATCCAATCCGAAGGCCGCCTGCCGGTGTTTCCCCGATGCCCTTCAGCTCTTTGAGACCGGCGATGCTGACCACCGTGGTAACACCAAAAATACGCTCGCGAAGGCATCCGAGCAGGTCGGTTCCGCCGCCGTGGACCCTGGCGCCGTCCAGTGAAAGGTAACGGACAGCTTCATCGACTGATCCGGCTCGGATATAGGAAAAACTGGGTATCATGGCCTATCCCTCCTTTCTATGCACTGCAAGTAGCCGACAGAGCTGAACCGGGCTGATGGGTGTTTGGTTGATACGCACGCCCGTGGCGTGGTAAACGGCATTGGCAATGGCGGCTGCGGTGGGAATCGTGACGGGCTCGCCCAAGCCCTTTGCTCCCGTGATGTTGGCTTCCGTATCATCGGGTTCGATGGGAAGGGAAGTCATTTCTGCGGGGACATCCAGGATGGTTGGAAGCTTGTAGTCGTGCCAGTTGCGGTTGACCATTTTCCCGGTATGGTTTTTGTCGAGAATCCGGGCCTCGGTCATAGCCAGACCGATTCCCATGGTAATACCCCCGAATACCTGGTTGTCGTAGGTCAATCTGCTCATGACACGACCGCTGTCGTGAGCGCCGAGAAAGCGGATAATCCGGACCTCGCCGGTAGCCATGTTCACCTCCACTTCGCAAAACTGGGCGGCAAAGGGATTGGTCACCTTGTTTTCTGGATTGGGGCCCCGGTAACCGATGCCGACCACCACCCCCCGCTTCTTGAGACCGGAAAGTTCCGTGAAACGAATTTTCTTGGACGGGTCGATTTTCGAAACGATGCGGCCGGCCCTGAAAGAAAGGGTTGCCGAATCGACCGCGAGATCCTGGGCAGCGATTTCCAGCAGCTGCTGTTTGAGACTAATGGCGGCAGCCCGCACGGCCGGTGCCTCGGTGGGCACAGTTTTGCTCCCGCCGCTCGGCGTCGCGAATTGGGTGGTGCCCGTATCGGCATGTTCGATCTGGATAATTTCCGGTTTGACGCCCAGTTCCTCTGCCACCACCAGCGCCATGACGGTTTTGGTGCCGGTCCCGAGGTCGCTGGCACCCATGTTCAGATTCACACTTCCGTCTGCAAATAGCTTGAGGATGATGGTAGAAGGCGGCCGGCCGCCGCCCACGACCCAGAGGGCGCCCGCCATGCCCACACCCCTTCGGATAACCCCCTCCTTGCCGGCTGCGGCAATTCGCTCTCGCGCCTGTTTCCAACCGAAGGCCCTGGCCCCTTCTGCAAGGCAATCCTTGAATCCGGTACTAGTGTAGGGGGGCTGACCGTCTCTGGCCTGGCTTACAAGAGAAATATTTTTCAGGCGCAAATCCACCGGATCCATGTCGATCGCCTCGGCCAGTGCATCCAGCATCTGCTCGAGGGCCCAGGAGCCCTGAGGGTGGCCGGGTGCGCGAAAAGGTCTTGCCGGACCGGCATTGATGTAAACGTCCGTGCTGGTCGTGTGGACGTTGGGGCATTTGTAAAGGTCCCGAACCTGCCAGTCGACCAGCGAAGTGCCGCCGGCGGGATAGGCTCCGCCCGAGCCGGTACATGCAAAATCCAGTGCGGTCAGCGATCCATCCCTTTTGATACCCGCCTTGAGGGTCATGTTACTGGGGGGGCGATTTCCGGCCGCAAGATAGGTCTCCTCCCGACTGAGGATCATCTTCACCGGCCGACCGCTGATTCTTGCCAGCAGGGCTGCGATAACAGTGTACTTTCCGGCCTGGAGCTTGCTGCCAAATCCTCCGCCCATGTAGTGCCCGATGACACGGACCTTGGAAAGCGGCAGATTTAGAATGTCGGCCACGTTTTTCTGGACCCGGTAAACCCCCTGGGTGGATTCCCAGATCGTCAGGCGGTCTCCTTCCCAGTTGGCAACGCACCCATGAAGTTCCATGGGGGTATGAATTTCACACTCCGTCCGGTAGGTCTCTGCGAGCACAACATCGGCTTCGGCAAACCCCTTGGCGACATCACCACGTTCATACGAGCGTGGTGGCCCAACCTTGTTGCCCTCCGGGTGGACGGTGGCAGCCCCTTGATCCAGGGCCGCCCGCTCATCGGATACGGCCGGCAATACCTCATAGGCCACGTCGATGGTCCTGACCGCATCCCAGGCCAGATAAGATGTTTCCGCGGCGGCGGCGGCCACAGTCTCTCCTTCAAACCGGCAGTGGGGATCGAAAAGTTTTGACTCTCGTTTGATCCCCCAGCTCGAATAGGTCCAAGGGAGGTCTGCTGTTGCGGTCTGACCGCTGATTACGGCATGCACGCCGGGCATGCTTTGGGCCTTACCAGCCGCTATATTTTTAACCCGTGCGTGGGGATGCGGGCAGCGCAGGATAGCCCCGTAAAGCATGTTGGGCAGCGAAACGTCCGAAGGATAGACCGCCGAACCGCTCACCCGTTCATAGGCGTCCACCCGGGGGACGGCCGTACCGATGATCCGGGTGTCTTTCCAGGGGGCTGGGCGTTCACCCGGCTGAGGGGTCTCCGGAATCGGAAGCCCCTCCACATAGTAAAGCTCTTTTTCCTGGTCCGTCACGATACACCTCCTTTGATGCCTTTGAGTTCGGCCGCACGCCCGACCGCCTTATAAATATGGGCATAGGCACCGCAGCGGCAGAGGTTTCCGCTCATGGCCCTGCCAACTTCGGCCGTGTTCGGTGCCGGATTGCTGCGCAGCAATCCCTCGGCGGACATGATCTGCCCCGGGGTGCAGTAGCCGCACTGAAAGGCATCGTGCTCCACAAAGGCCTGCTGGACCGCACCGAGCCTTTCTCCGTGCAGGAGGCCTTCGAGGGTCACAATCCGAGTTTCCTGCGCTTCGACCGCCAGGGTCAAGCAGGCGTAGCGGGGCACTTCATCAATTAAGACGGTGCAGGCGCCGCATTCTCCCCTTTCACAGCCCACCTTGGTTCCGGTTAGGCCGAGCTTCTCGCGCAAAACGTAAAGAAGCGACCAGCGGGGTTCTACGACGAGACTGCGGCGAAGCCCGTTGATGATTAGATTCACCCTGACGATCACCTCGGGCTTGATAACCTCGGCTTCCGCGTTGGCACGGCCCGTCAGCGCGTCCGAGGCAGCTGCTATTGCCGCACCACTGC
>JBAVYC010000283.1:0-3251 GCA_049698595.1 Desulfobacterales bacterium
GCTCAAAACTTAATTCCTCAACGTGGGCGATTTCGTCCATACCCGCTGCAATGACGCCATCCAGACCCACTGCAAATGGAATATGTCCAATTGTATATAATTGATGCTTTTTGGCGATCTCCATGACTTTTTGGAAATCTTCTTTAGACAAGTATGAGTAGAGCTTAATGCAGTCATAGCCGGAGTTGCGTTTTAGTACGAGTTCGGCAGGATTTTTCTCGTATCCTCGAATCGTCGGAGCAGCAACATATACGGTTGGTCCGCTGCGCTGACCTGCTTTAATTTCAGCGCGCCATTGCAGCATAAAATCACGTCCATCGAGATCTCTGACCGTGGTGACGCCATTCGCCAGATACATATCCAACTGGGACAGCGGCCAATCGTTTCTTAAATGAACGTGCATATCCGCCAGGCCCGGCATCAGGTAAGCGCCCTGCCCATCGATGACTTTGGCATTTTGCGGTATTCGGATTTTATCAGTGTCGCCGATTTCAGCAATTCGGTCGCCTTTGACCAGGACTGTTTGATTCTCGACGATCTTCTCTTCCGTCATGGGCACGAGGTTGACATTTTGAAATGCTGTGATCCTCTCATTCTGACCGCATGCCGTAAGGTGCAGAAATATCAATATGATAGGCCAATATTTTTGGAATGGATTCATTATTATAATTTTTAAAACGTTTTAGACAGGATCTACAGGATTTATAGAGGATATTTGCTTCTTGACTTTCCGGAAGAAAGCCAAGAAATTTCATTACTTTCTTCCGGAAAGTGATGAAAACAATAGATAATCCTGACAATCCTGTTAATCCTGTCAAAAGAAAAATTTAAAATTAGGATCCAGTTCCTTAATCCCTGCTCTTGAGGGATCCGGAGCCGGATATCTTGGTATTGATCCGTGGCCGGCCTTTGTAATAGACATCACCGCTGCCGGAAATTTTTGCATCCAATGATTCGGCAGCGTGTACCCTGCAATCGCCGGAACCGCTGATCTTCACTGAAACAGTTTCGGCCTGCACGTCAAAGGCATTGATTTCTCCCGATCCGCTGATTGATACCGTATAGTCCTGCGCCTTGCCCGCGAGACGGATGGCCCCGGAGCCGGATATTTTCGACGCCAGTTTTCCCGTTTCGACCTCTAAATCCACATCACCGGATCCGCTGATTTCTGCATAAAACGTATCCGTCACAAATCGGCCCGTACCGATAATATCACCGGATCCCGATATGCGGACACCCTCCAGATTTTCCAAGGTGATATAAACTTCAAATGAGGTTGGTCTCAGATGGTGATTCCCATCTGAAATGCTCAACTTATTGCCACTCACATCGGTTTCAATCAGCGGCATGATATTATCATCGGTTTTAATGACCAGCGTCTGCTTTTCCCCCGGAGTCAAAAAAACCTTCCCGGAGCCTTTCAAGTGTATTTTATTAAAGGCCGAAACCTCTCTTTCCTCTGTGATAATATTTCCGGACCCTTGGGCCGACTTTCCATTGACAACGATGATGCAGCTGGTAGTCATAAATGCTATAAATGTGAGTATTGCCGGTAATTGAAGCGTTTTCCTTTTCATAATCTTCTCCTTTCAAAATGGTGTCATCTGAAGTCGCACGTTACCCTGATGTTGCAAAGGTCGGCGGGTATGCAGCACCGGGATTTACCCCTTAGTTGCATCGTTGGGGTTTACTCATAACGCAGTGCCTCTATCGGATTCGCCCTTGCCGCCTTGATGGTTTGCAATAAGACCGCCAAAAGACCGGTGATGAGTACCAATAGGCCTGCAAAAAAATAAAAAGCAACGCCGGTTTCCGCTGAATATGCGAATATGTCCTGCACCAATATCAGGTCGAGAAAATAAAAGAACGGCCAGGCAATAATCATGGCAAGTGCAATTAGTTTTAAGAAATCCGTGAGGATGAGTCGCACAATATTCGCCATACTGGCACCATGGGCTTTTCTGATTCCAATCTCCTTGGTTCTTTTTTGAGTGGTATACGAAGCCAGACCGAAAAGGCCCAGACAGGAAAAAATGATAATAAAAACACTGATGAGACCTGCCAAGCCACTCCATTTTTTAATCCCCAATAATAAATCTTTTCCGTATCGATCCCTCAGCATCGAATACTCTAACGGCATGTCCGGTGAAAAAATGCGCCACTGATTTTCGACAAAGTTGAGTACCCGGGCCACCGGCGCATCGGATAATTTGATGTAAAGATAATTCAGATAACTGGGATCCAAAAACAAGACCGTCGGATAAATTTTTTGAAGAAGGTTTTTAAAATGGAAATCCTTAACCACACCAATAACGACTCCGGTTTTACCTCTGATTGTCAGTTTTTCCCCGATGGGATTATCCCAGTTGAGCCTGTCTGCAGCGGTTTGGTTAATAATGTAGTTGCCGCTGTCTGCAAATTTTCGTGAAAAACTTCTGCCCTGCACAATTTCCATTTCAAAAAGTTCGATAAAGCCGTAATCAATTCCATAGGTATTCATCCTCCAGGCTTCTTTGCCGGCGGCGCCTTCAGGCACGACCCGACGCTCGCTTCCCCACGAGCCAGGAACCCACACCGCGCTGGAAACAGCGCTAATATTCGGATGGCGGCTTAAGGCCTCTTTTAAGGGCCTGAGGCTGCTGCGCGTATAGTTTGTTCCAAGCGCTACCGCCAGCACGCGATCCATTTCGTAGCCGACATCGAATTTTAAGAGATAATTATACTGGTTGAAGGCCATCAGGGTGACCAACACAGAAAAAATGGCGGTTATCAGTTGAAGCACAATAAGGGTTTGGCGCATCCGGACGCCTTTTTTACCGGTCGGGAGATTTTCTCTTAAGGTTTTTACAGGTTCCAGACGGGATAGAAAAATTGACGGGTAGCTGCCGGCTAAGATGCCGACTATAATTGTCACACCTAAAAGTGCCAGCATCATCAATGGGTTGCTCCAAACTTCAGGACCTGCATGGGATAGTTCAGGTGCAGCGAGGTAAACAAACAAGGGCTGCATAATTTCTTTGAGTACGATTGCCGCCGGAAAAGCAATCAGAGACAGAAGAACGGATTCTCCAAAAAATTGCCACATGAGCTGCCTGCGCGAAGCACCGATCACCTTGCGTACACCCACTTCTTTGGCCCGCTTGAAATACCCGGCCGTTGTCAGATTCATGAAGTTAAAGCAGACGGCCAACAACATTATAATCCCAATTGCAAAGGTTAAATAGACAATTTTCGGAATCTCATTTGGCCAA
>JBAVYC010000284.1:0-2053 GCA_049698595.1 Desulfobacterales bacterium
TTTTTTCAAGAAAGAAAAGCCGGATTATGTGTTTCTGGCAGCCGCTAAAGTCGCCGGTATCTGGGGCAACAATATGTATCCGGCGCAGTTTATTTACGAAAACATGGTCATCCAAACCAACATCATCCACGCATCCTATCTCTATGAAGTTAAAAAGCTTCTCTTTCTGGGAAGTTCCTGCATTTATCCCAAAATTTGTCCCCAGCCCATCAAAGAAGAATTCCTGCTTTCAGATTACCTGGAACCTACCAATGAGCCTTACGCCGTCGCCAAAATCGCCGGCATAAAAATGTGTCAGTCCTACAACCGCCAATACAAGACCCGGTATATCAGCGTGATGCCCAACAATTTATACGGACCCAATGATAACTTCAACCTGGAAACGTCCCATGTGCTTCCGGCGCTGATCCGCAAGTTCCACCTGGCAAAACTGGCGGCGGCCGGGGACTGGGAAGGGGTGCAGAAAGATGAAACCACCCACGGTCCCATCCCCGATGATATTAAAATATCTATGGGTCTGGATCCCAGCACCAATCAACCAATCAACCAATCAACCAATCAACCATCTGTCATCCTCTGGGGCACGGGTTCTCCAAGGCGGGAATTTTTACATGTGGATGATCTATCCGATGCCTGTCTGTTTTTGATGGGTCACTACGATGAATCGGAACCTATCAATATCGGCTGGGGCAAGGATCAAACAATTCGTGATCTGGCGGAATCGATTGCCGAAATTGTGGGTTATAATGGATCGGTAAAATGGGATTCCGGTAAACCGGACGGGACCCCCCGGAAGCTTTTGGATGTCTCAAGATTAACTGAAAAAGGCTGGCAGGCGAAAATTAGTCTGGAGGATGGGATTCGGCAAGTGTATCGGTGGTATTTGGGTGAAGCGGTTTAGATGGTTGAGAAAGGATCGATGGAAGAGGGACGACATAAAAGCCTTGAGACAAACTTTCAGATCTCTCGATAATTCTTATCGGGTTTGTTCTTTTTTCATCCATCTTCCCTCGTCTTTCGTCCTTCGATTTAATCTTCACCGATTCTTACCCTCTTACCTTCTCATCTTCTTTTTTTGCGCTTTCAGGATTTTTGCCCAGGTGTCGCGCAGGGTTACGGTCCGATTGAATACTAGAGCATCCGGTTTCGAATCTTTCGCATCGACGCAAAAATAACCGAGCCGTTCAAACTGGTACCGGCTTGATGGCTTTGCGGCGGCCAATGATGGTTCAAGCTTGCAGTCGTTCAATAACTCAATGGATGTCGGATTTAAATATGCGGTGAACTCTTTACCCGCTTCGATATCATTGGGATTTTCCTTTGCGAACAGATGATCGTAAAGACGAACCTGGGCAGCAATTGCGTGGCTGGCCGACACCCAGTGCAATGTGCCTTTTACTCTGCGGCCGTCGGGTGCATCGCCGCCACGGGTGGCCGGATCATAAGTGCAGTGAAGTTCAATGATTTCCCCCGTAGCGGGATCTTTGACGACATCCACGCAGGTGATGAAATAGGCGTAGCGCAGACGTACTTCCCGACCGGGAGCCAGACGGAAAAATTTCTTGGGCGGGTCCTCCATGAAATCGTCCCGCTCGATATACAACTCCCGTGAGAACGGCACGTTGCGGGTTCCCATGGACGGATCTCCCGGATTGTTGACGGCTTCCAATTCTTCTTCCTTATTTTCCGGGTAGTTATCGATGACAACCTTCAAGGGGCGTAACACACCCATTACCCGGGGGGCATGTGTGTTCAAATCTTCGCGGACGCAATACTCGAGCAAGGCCATGTCGACCATGCTGTCGGCTTTGGCCACACCGATGCGGTCGCAGAAGTTGCGGATGGCTTTGGGTGTATATCCCCGCCGACGCAGGCCGGAGATGGTCGGCATGCGCGGATCATCCCAGCCGGAAACGTGACCGTCTTCAACCAGCCGGATGAGTTTTCGTTTGCTTAAGACGGAATAGGTTAAATTCAAGCGGGCAAACTCAATCTGCTGCGGGTGGCAGTCAACTTCCAGATGATCCAATACCCAGTCGTAAAGCTCGCGATT
>JBAVYC010000285.1:0-4311 GCA_049698595.1 Desulfobacterales bacterium
CACGCTCACGCCGGGCTTTTTGGCAGGTTCCAGGGAAATCCGCGTTTTGCATTTGGGGCAGGGGACATTAGAGACCCGCCCGCGTGGAATTTTTTCATCGGGGATTCGAAACTTACCTGAACAGTTAGTGCAAGTGATATCCATAGTTACCTTCCGTTCCTTACAGCGCTTTGTTATAGGCTTGGTCGAGTTCAAGTTTTTCAATGTCGGTGGTGGTTTCGCCGCGGGCACTTTTTACCGAATCTATACCACGGCCGACGATGCCTCTCTGGGAAGCAAACGCCATGGCGGTTTCCTGGGTGATTTGACCCGCCTCGTACAATCCTACAAGGTGCCGGTCGAAGGTCACCATGCCGAATGCACCGCTGGCTTCCATGATATCATAAAAGGTTTTTCCATCGGATTCCCCATGCAGGATCGTATCCTGGACCCTTAGATTGGTTCCCATAATTTCAAAGGTGGCCACCCGTCCGCCACCGATTTTCGGTAATAATCGCTGACACACGACCCAGCGTGCCGCATCTGCTAGTCGAATTCGTATCTGACGCTCATCTTCATTGGGGAACATACCGATGATGCGGTTGACCGTGGAACCGGCATCGACCGTATGCAGCGTGGTCAATACCAAATGGCCGGTTTCGGCCGCACTGAGTCCAATCTCAACCGTCTCTCTGTCGCGCATTTCGCCGACCAGAATTACCTTGGGAGCCTGGCGCAGAGCGGCCCGCAAGCCGCTGGCATAGGTATCAAAATCGAGTCCCAGCTCGCGCTGGTTAAAGGTGGATTTTTTGTGGGGATGCTGATATTCCACCGGGTCTTCAAGGGTAATGACATGCACGGATTTGGATTCGTTGATTTGATCCAGGATTGCTGCCAGCGTCGTCGTTTTTCCGGAACCCGTGGCGCCGGTGACAAATACAAGGCCGTTTTTTTCCGTGGCGATTTGATACATGGTATCCGGCAGATTGCGTTCCTGGATCGTCGGTATCTTTGACTCGAGTTTTCGCAGAACGATGGACAGGTTGCCGCCCTGGGAAAAGATGTTGATCCTGAAGCGGGCTTTACCGGGCAAACTGTAGGACAAGTCACAGGATCCCTCGGTGAGCAGCGTTTTCGTCAAGCGGCGGTCCTGGTTGATCAGATTCAGGGCCAGAATTTCGGTCTGAAAAGGCGACAGTGTTTTAAAATTTGGTTTGATGTCAACCGGGATCAGCTCTCCGGCACTCTCAACCTGCATGGGTTTGCCGACCGTAAAGTTCAGATCGGAAACATCCCGATGATAGTCCAGCATCTTTACCAAAATATGGTCTATTTCCTGTTTTTTCATATCACACATTTACCCTTCCTCTCGCAGAGCACGCAGAGATCACAGAGTTTTTTTGATTTTTTTCTGTGCACTCCGTGGGCTCTGTGAGAGATTAAATGGCCTATTTAGGGCCATGCCCCACTAAAAAATCTTTTCCGATCAAACTGGCCGTTTTGTTGGCCAGCGGTTGGGCTGAAACCTTCATTACCCGGGAACAGTCATCTATGCTTCCGTAAAATCCGCCGGCGGTGCTTTGAGCATGGCTCTGAACCTGCCTTTTTCGTTTGACTTGGCATATGCTTCGTCCGCGCTGATGATTCCTTTTTTAAAAAGGTCCATGATGGAATCGTCCAACAGGATCATACCGTATTTTTTGCCGGTCTGGATCATGGAAGGGATCTGATGGGTTTTGCCTTCCCGGATTAAATTGCGCACAGCCGGATTGGCGATCAATATTTCCAGCGCTGCGACGCGACCTTTGCGGTCGATGCGTTTAAAAAGAGTCTGGGCGACAACGGCCCGCAGTCCATCGGCCAGGGTCGACCGGATCAGGGGTTGTTCCTGGGACGGGAATACCTCGATTACCCGGTCTACGGATTTATAAGCGCTGGATGTGTGCAATGTGGAGAAAACAAGGTGACCGGTGGATGCTGCTTCTACGGCCAGCGAAATCGTTTCAAGGTCCCTCATTTCCCCCACCAGGATAACATCCGGATCCTCGCGCAGGGCGCCGCGCAAGGCCGTTGAAAACGAATTCGTATGAACGCCCACCTCACGATGATTGACGATGCAACCCTGGCTTTGATGCACAAATTCAATCGGGTCTTCGACGGTGATAATATGGTCTTTGCGTTGACGGTTGGCCACATCGACAATCGCCGCCAGAGTCGTGGATTTTCCGCTGCCGGTGGGGCCGGTGACCAGGACCAGCCCCCTTGGGAGGGTTGCCAGTTTTGACACTACCGGCGGCAGGCCGAGCTGATCTGCGGTCAAAATCGCACTGGGAATTTCTCTGAAAACCGCTGCGACACCATTTCTTTGCATAAAGAAATTGGCACGATACCTGGCAAGTCCAGGTATTTCGTAGCCGAAATCGATGTCTCCGTTTTCTTCAAACATCTTTATCTTCTGTTCCGGAGCGATCTCGTACAGCATGCCCCTCAAATCGTCGCTGTCCAGAACTTTAAATTTAACCCGCTCAATTTCACCGCGAACTCGAAGCGCTGGTGGTTGACCCGCGGCCAAATGAAGATCGGAAGCCCCCTGTTCATTCATTAATTTAAAAAAAGCATCGATTTTTGCCATTCAAAACTCCTGGTTTAATGGGTAGTTGCTGTGCGACGGGGAATTCCTTATCCGGCTAAGTCGTAAAAATAGCCACCAAGGCACCAAGGCACAAAGCAAAATGGGTGGACGGCCCTTCAGGGTTCAAAGGTTCTGGGTTCAACGATTACACCTGTTGGAATCTGCTTACGATGATTAACAAGATTTGGGATACCCAACGTCACCCATTGGGTGAAAAGGCGTTATAAAAATGATGAAGACAGAATCCCTTCGATAAGAGCTGGTTAGATGTTTTTCAACCCGGAACGTTGAACCTTGAACCACTCAACCTATCTTTGTGTTTTGGTGTCCTGGCGGCGAAAATGTTTTATCAGATAATGCCCGCTAAGTACCTTAATCGGCAGTCTTTGCCGTAACATTAGGGTTTATTTCGACTGCTTCAATAATTTCAGCTTGGCATCCTCTTCATCCATTGCTTTGGTGCCTTCTTTATTGATTTCAAGCAGCTTACCGTGGGCCTCTATAATTGAACCGATCTGCACCTCGATTTGCATGCGCTGTCGTTTCAATTCCAATATGTCCTCGTGTAGCTGCGCAAGCCGGTTGTGGGCTTTGTTCAAAATTTTTTCGGCCTTGACTTCGGCTTCGGCGATAATCAGTTCAGCCGACTTGCGGGCGTTGTCCTTCATTTGATCCAACACTTTTTGAGAATTCAGCAACGCCCGTTTAAAGGTTTCTTCACGCTTTCGATATCCCTGGATTTCCATCTCGAGGCGCTGGACCTCTTCCTGCAAGCTTTTTTGGGTCCTTTGCAATGACTCAAAGACATTGGCCATTTGTTCGAGGAAGGCGTCCACTTCTCTGACGTCAAACCCGCGGATTCTGGTTCTAAACTTCTGCTGATTGATATCAAGCGGCGTTATGTTCATTGGATTTCACCTGCCTAGTTGTTAGTTGTTGAACGGAAACCAGCCGAATTAGATTTGTTGGGTTTCGCCCTTTGAGATCATGTCCCGACAGACGTTATGATTTTCGTAGGTTGGGTAGAGGTACGAAACCCAACATTATCGATGGGGCTCTACCCAACCTACCAAAAACCTGATTTTTCGTTCAGGCACTAGTTAGAGCAACGTTTGTGCCAGCCCATAGAGGCTGTGCACCACGAATCGCTGCAGAAAGATGATAGCCAAAAAAACGATGATCGGAGAAAAATCAATACCACCGAAATTCACGGGGATTCTTTTGCGGATCTGGTAAAGCACGGGTTCGGTAATTTTATGAATGAAACGAACGATGGGGTTATAAGGATCAGGACTTACCCATGACAGCACTGCGCGGGCGATAACTACCCACATGTAAATGGAAAGGACAATGTCCAGCACCTTGGCGATTGCGATTAGAAAATTACTCAAGATAATCATTTAGGACCAACCTATCGATAAATGGAATGAGGGTCTTTAAAACTGCCGACCTTTATTTGAACTAAATTATATTATCCTCGATAAGTCAAGAAATTTCATGAGAAATCAAAGGGTAAGCCCTCCTAAATAGATTCGATCATACGGTCGTTGCGGGAATGAATTCCCGGCTGCAAGGTCTCTGTATTTAACGTTAAAAATATCACACCCTATTGCGGAATGCAAATTTTGGGACACGGATTGAACGGATTCGCACGGATAAATAAAAATGCTATGTTGACTTAGTCGATTATGATGATTGGG
>JBAVYC010000286.1:0-3500 GCA_049698595.1 Desulfobacterales bacterium
GAAAAAGATGTCTTTCGAATCGATGAAAATGAAATCATCCCCGCCGACGGCAAAATTATAGACGGCACCGGCACAGTGGATGAATCTTCACTGACCGGTGAGCCATTGCCGATCAGAAAAATACCCGGGGACTCCTTGCGCAGCGGTACCCGCGTCATCAAGGGATCATTTGAAGTAAGCGCCCAAAAGGTCGGCTCCAACTCGACTCTGGGTCAGATGATCGCCATTATCGAAATGACCCTGATGACGAAAACACCACTGGAAGGAAAAACGGATGCGATTTTACAATGGTTTGTTCCTATCATTATAGCGCTGGCGACCGCTACGGCCCTTATTTGCCTGTTAGTGGGAATATCCCTGGAGGCGGCAATCCTGCGGGCGGTAACCGTTCTGGTGATTTCCTGTCCCTGTGCCCTTGGTATCGCCATCCCGCTGGCCCGTGTGGCCGGGATTTCCATCGCCGCTAAAAAAGGACTCCTGGTGAGGGATTTTAAAGCCTTTGAGCAGGCTGAAAGAGTCAGCGCCTTTGTATTCGACAAAACCGGCACCATCACCGTCGGAAAGTGGAATTTACTCGACATCATCTGCGATGCGTCACTTACCAGAGATCAGGCCCTGGCATTGGCCGCCGGCCTGGAAAAGGATTCAGAACATTTCATCGCAGTCGAAATTATCAACCAGGCAAGGACTAAAAATATTCAGCCGATCTCCATGACCCGCATCCAACATGATGATAAAGGAATCCAGGGCGAACTCAACGGCCGAACATTAAAAATCGGCTCGGCGGAATTTCTGGATAAAGAATTAAGGGGGACGAATACACTGGGGAATGCAACGGCACTGGACGGCACAGACCATCATTCTTTTGTGTATTTGGGGATCGATGGCCAACTGGCGGCGATATTTGTTTTTGGCGATACGGTGCGCCCGGATGCCCCGGCAACGGTACAAAGATTGAAAACCCGTGGATTGCGCCTTGCTCTGGTCTCCGGCGACGGGGAACAAACCACGAGGGCCATCGCAGATAAAATCGGTATTCAGCAAGCCCTGGGCGGTCAGCTTCCCCAGGATAAATCCCGCTTTATTGTCGAATTGCAGCAACAGGGATTTCAGGTCGCCATGGTGGGTGACGGCATAAACGATGCCCCGGCACTGGTGCAGGCGGACCTTTCCATGGCCGTTCATTCGGGTGGTCAACTTAGCAGGGAGGCTGCCGACATCACGCTGATGCGCGCAGAAACCGGGCAAATTATAGATTTTTTAAATTTTGCCAAGCAGGTCAATAAAAAAATCACCCAGAATCTAACCATCACCTTCCTTTACAACGCCATCGGAATTCCCATCGCCATGAGCGGCCTGCTCAGTCCGCTGGTGGCGGTTACAGCGATGTTGCTGAGCAGTCTGAGTGTGACCGGCAACACGCTAATGCTGGTGCGCAGGAATACATAACTATAGCAGGACCATCCCCTGGCTCAACCGGCTAGGGCGCGATTTCACTGGTGCTCTGCCTTGTTTCGCCAGAACCGCCGGGAACCGGATTTAAAGGTAATGTGGTTGGCGCCTGATTCGATAAGGGAGATTCCCGGCGATGCATGCTGCCGGAGGTGTCCACCCTGTTTAGCACAATGTCATCTGCAGTGATGTGAAGGTAATGTGCGGGAAGCTCGGTCCAGGCGCCGGTGTTGACGTATCGGATGCCGTTGACAACCCTGTCCTCCGGGTAGTGGGTATGTCCGCAGACAACTGCTTCAAAACCGTTTTCGCCGGCACAACTCACCGCATTCAAGGCGACGTTCTTTCGCAAGACCCTGTAAAAAGACTTCCATTTTTTGGCATATTCGGCTACATGTACCGGTTTGGCTCCCAGCTTGACCCTCAAATTGTGCATCATTTTAAACGCTTTAATGAACGCTCGGCTGCGGGGCATGATCTCATCAAAATCGTCTCCATGGGTGATTAAAAGCCTGTTTCCTATGCTGTACGAACGCGTCATCTTAACCTTCCCCAACCCGGTGGGTGTATAGCCGTTGTCATGGTTACCCCGTATCCAAACCACCTTCTGATCCAAAGAAATCTGTTCGATGCGGTCGACGATCCGCCGGTCCGACTTTTTCATTTTGGAATAGGGTTGGTCGATGATATCGCCGTTCAGGATGAAGTCATGGTCCTCAGGAAACGTTTCGAGAAAATCCTCCAAAATCCGGGATTGAAGGTATTGAGATCCAATATGCAGGTCGCTTATAATGATCGCGTTCATTTTCCTCCAGGCCAAAAGGCTATAATTGATAAGGAAGTTTTAATAATGATATGAGTATGAAAAATAGTAGCCAATAAAAATTTCTCAAGCAATATATCGGTATTTTTTCAAAAACCTTTATCGTTGGGATGCTACTAGATGCCGTTGAAACTCATTATCAAAGATAATAGTTACTCCCTTTAAGGCCTCCTGGCCGAAAATTAAATCAAAATCTGATTTTATCTTTCAATACGATTGCGGCGGCAATTTATGCTGATATAGTCTTCTATTTTGTCCTTTGCTTGAATTCTTCGCGTACATTTCTCAACTCTTCAGCGGTTCGGCCGATTTCTTCACCCTGAATGGATTCGAAACTGGCGGGGATAGCAAAGCCGTATTTCTGATTGTATGCGGTCTCACCCCAAAGACAGTCTTCTACGACCGAATGATCCGCGGGTTGCAAAACTTTCCATCCTTCCGGTGTTTCCCAGGCCAGAGGTTCTTTTTCCACCGCCGCAATGATCTTGTCCGCTTGGGTGGTTCCGGCGCGCTCGATGGCGGCCTTGATAAAGTATACACCCGCGTGGGTTTCACCGGCCATGTAATCCGGATATTCATTGTAGCGAGCGTAATAGTCTTTAACAAAGCGCTGGTTCAAAGAAGAATCCGGAGATGTGAAAAAGTAGCGCGAAGAAACATAGACCCCCGTTGGCATGTCTTTTCCCAATGGAACCAGGACTTCCAATGCACCGGCAACCGGAAAAACAAATTTGACCTTTTCGAACAGTTTGGTAGGTAATGCCTGCCTGATAAAATTGACTGCATCGCCGCCCCACAGCGGGCACCAAACCGCATCCGGCTCGATCTCAAGCACTTTAGTGATGAACTCCGTGTAGTCTGGGGTGAGAAACTTGGGGAAGAGTTCGCCGACAATCTCAACATCCGGTCTGAGTTCCTGGAGCTTCGATTTGAACATTTTCCATGAAGAATGCCCGTAGGAATAATCCGGGCCCAGGCACATGTAGCGCTTGTGCGGTTTGGCCGCCATAAAATATGCGCCGGAACGGGAATGCATCATGGCATTGCTCAAGGTACTAAAAACGTAGGGGTGGAATTTGGCGCCGGTCAGAGCATCGGCCGCAGCCTGGGTGAGCACCAGGATTTTTTTGTTCTCCCGGGCAAATTCAGTCAACCCCATGGCAATGCCGCTTGAGGTCGGGCCCATGAGAAAATCCACCTTATCCTGCTCGACGAATCGCTGCGC
>JBAVYC010000287.1:0-2727 GCA_049698595.1 Desulfobacterales bacterium
TGATTTCCCTGATGATTCGAAAAACATTTTTAATGTCGGTATCGAAAAAATCAAGGGCGATGGGTTCTCCTGTGTATAGTCTGGCCTGGCTGTCACCATAAACGTCAAGCTGCTTTTCGTCACCAGAATATAAATTTTTCCTTTTCTGGCGCAATAGATCAAATTCTTTGGTCGCGACTGATTCCTCAACAATAAGCCCCTTTCGGCCCTGGGTCGAGCTATGCTTTTTGCCGAAATCCCTTTTCCCAAATTTTTCTGTTTGCCCGGCTTTTTCGGCCGTTCCTGCAGTTGAGGTTGAACCCGCGGTATCCGGTTCAGCCAGGACTTTTTTCCAGGCCGGAAGTTTACCGTCCTCATAGGGCCTGGGTGGTATGGAAGAGGCGGAAAAGTCGACCTTTATGATATTGCCGGTTTGCTTGACAAGGTAGGGTACCCCTTCGCGCAGTTCGAATACGATGGCGGTGTCTCTGGTCTTAGGCTGCTGGGTCGGTGTAATGCGATCCACCGCACTTTGAAAACGGGTAGTGATCAGAGCCCGCTTGCGGTATTCCGGCAAGTTCGTGTCCAAAAGATCAAGCCGCAGCCTTTTATCGGAAATTTTGGTTAATTGATAATCAACCGGCCGGGTGGTACCGATAATCACGGCGGATCTCCCGGCTTCTTCACTGGCAAAATCGATACGGTTCAACCAGGCCAACTCGTCATTTTTAGCTTTAGCTGCCGGCTGGGGAACCTGATCTTTGGAAATTTTCTTTTGCTCGGGATTGTTTGGCGGCAGATTTTGGGCGACTGCCGGTTCAGCATCATCTTTGCTCAGAGGCTCAGGAATATTGCCCACATAAATCAACAGACCATCGTCTGCCGGTGATGCAGCGAATTCTGATAGATGGGCTTTTTCAGTTTCCAGCACCATTCTGATCTTATCCGGATGACCGTAGTAGCGGATCCCGCTGACCCAGTCGGACTTCACCGTAATTCGTTGTTCGTTCTTGTGGGAGCTTTTGAGGCCGTAGAAGTCATAAACTATGCGGGATGGGTCGCCGGCAATGGTAAAAGATTTGTAGTTTTTAATCGTCCCGTCGGCCTTGACATCGATGACGACATTTTTTTTCAGCGGTGTTGCGGCAACTGAAATTATCCGGGTTGCAGGCAGAGCCGGCGCTATTTCGGGTTCCGGTGTGGTCTCTACTTTTTCTACCTGAACTTCCTGAGTTGTCGATTCAACTGCAGGACTATCAGTTTTAGAGAAATATATGTGAAGCCCGGTATCGTCCGGCCGAAGACTATAGGTAAAGTCCTGCTTTAAGGAAATAAATATCCGCGATGTCACCCCTTCCTCTTCGATCTGCGTTGCTCTAATTGAATTGAGGGCGTCATTTTCCGGCGGATAATAAACGGGTTTAATGTTATCAAGGGCGGTTTCGGGAAAGTGAACAAGAAGGCCCAGGGGGAGTTCCTGCTTAATCGCCGTATACGTCAGTGTATCGTTCCCTTTTACCGTAACGATAGTGGATTGTGCGTCTTCACTGGTGACAATATCAGTGATCAGTTTCGATTCCCCGACGGTTTTAACATTGGCCGTATTTTGGGAGACGCATGCTGCAAAACTTAATAAAATAATGCTCAACTGAACGGGTTTAAATACTTTCTTGATGGAATCAATCATCTTAAAACTCTCCATGGGGTTTGGGAAGTTTGATTTCTCTTTGACGGAGTTTGGTTTTACCGAACACATCCTCAATTTCTTCTTCAACAACCACTTTTTCTTTTTTAATCCTAACCACCTTGCCGGAGTTGATTCCGATATAGGTGCCATTTTTAATGACATATCCCTTCCCTGAGGATTCTTCAACCAGAGCCCGGTTGCCGCTGGAGGCCAAGATAATTCCCACCAGTTTTAACTGACTCAAATCGATTCGTTCCAACGGCGTCTGTGGAATTCGTTTTTTGGTTTTCTTTTTCTCAACCGAAGCCGATTTTCTTTGGAACAAAGGCTGAAATGGATCAATTTTGCCGATGGCATCATAGGTCCCGGGAATCGCTGCCGGTCTCGCTTGCGGAACCACATTTGATGTGGCGGCAATTAATTTATCACTGGGAACAGCGCTGTCGCCGGTGGACGGTTGTTTTATCTCAGAGATGTCGGATCTCGGTCTGACCGCCGGCTTTTTCATCTTTGTTGGTTTCGTTACAGTATCTCTTGCAGGTGTGACTTCGACCTTGTTCGCAACCAGAGTTGGCCCGTCTGTTTTGATTTGGGTCACCGTTTGGGTTTTGGCTTTAGCCTGAGCCTTACCGGTTTTTACTGCTGCCGTATTTTTATCGAGTCGGCCCGCCTGGTTTGGTTTCGCGATACGAACCGTTTTATGGCTGCTGTCTTGGGCGATCCGCGGTTTTTGGGCACCGATTTTTTTGCGAACCATTTTGGACTGCGTCGCCGCGCCGGTCGTTCTTGCGGTACGAATCGTCTTATTACTGCTGGCTTTAGCTATCTGTGTTTTTTTAGCAACAACTTTTTTGCGAACTACTTTGGCGGCCTGTCCTTTTTGCGCGACGACTTTTTTACGAACCACTTTCGACTGCGCTGTCGCATCGGCGGTGCGATCACATCCCCACAGAAGTAGAACGATACAAATTGTGCTAATCAAATATCGCATGATCACAAGTTATTCCCCATCATTTGCTGGTTGGCCTGTTTAAGGAATTATTTATTTTTTTCTCTTTTTC
>JBAVYC010000288.1:0-2149 GCA_049698595.1 Desulfobacterales bacterium
GGTTATATCCTCTTCTACTGGAATTTCGTGCTCTAGCTTGACGGTCACGATATTGCCTTTTGAGTATTTCCAAACTTCAATGGGTGTGACCACATCTCCATGTTTGTCGAAATCCACTGATCCGGCCGCCCCTTCATAGTTAATTTCCTTGCCCAGGTTCAATAAATCAAAGGCCTTTTTGAATTCACCCGGTCTGATAATTTCCCCTGGCGGATTGGCAACCGCCCGCAAATTATCCCTGATATTCCTGGATGTCAATTCGAGACCTTTGTCCTTGGCCGCATAGACAGCTAAACCGATGACCGCCATACCGTCATAAGCATTGGTGATAAAGGGCAAGGGCGGGAGTCTGCCAAATTCTTTTTCATAGGCGGCTCTGAAGATCATATAGGATTCACCCCCTTCTGAGCCGGGTGCCGTACCCATCTGACCCTCAACATTGTCAGCACCCAGAGCATCAACGATATCCTCTGATTTGGTTCCATCGCAGAACAGGAAGTCTTTGTATTGGAAGAGCTCAATGGCCTCTTTAAGATATACCTGCGCATGTTCAGGATAACTGAAGGCACACAGTATATCGGGATTTCCTGAGAGGGCCCTATTGAGTTCATGTTGGTAAGACTCGGCGGCTTTTTCACCATGGGGAACCATGGCAAGCACCTTGCCTCGCCTTTTTTCAAAGGATTTCTTGAATTGCACCACCAGGCCCTGACCATAGGGATTGTTGACGTAAAGGACAGAGGCTGTTTTGTTGAAATCGGCTGCCAGTTTACCGGCGATGATACCTTGAAGGACATCGGATGGGCAGGTTCGAAACAGGAAATCTTTACCGTGATCCGCCGGCAGGATGGTAAGCAAGGGCGATGTTGATGCCGGTGAGATCAATATCACGTTGTTGGGGCAGGTCACATACTCGGCCACGGATTGGGTCGAGCTACTCGCCAGAGCGCCGATGATTGCGATCACTTTGTCGACTTCCACCAGCTTTTTGGCGGCCTTGGTGGCTGGAACAGCCGAGGTTTTGCTGTCCTCATGAATGAGGGTAAACTTACTGCCAGCCGTATCCAACTGCTTTGCTGCCAGCACGGCGCCATTCTGGATGTGTGGTCCCCATTCCTTTAACGGGCCGGTGTGGGCAAGCAGGGTTCCAATCTTTATTTCCTGGGCTAAAGCGCCGGAAATAAAGGCCAGCGAATACATCAAAACGTACGCAAAAATGATGGTCTTTTTCATAATTACCTCTTGTTTTTTGGGTTCAAGAATTGTGGGTCACAAGGGTAACTAAATTTACGGACAGACTGTTGGCAGGAGGTCATAACGGATTTGGCGCCGGCTCGTTGGCACTCCCCGATGATTTTTGGGTAACGGTTTCCAGCTGAACAGAGATCGGCATCTCCACTCAGCGCCTGTGATTTATTCGCCTAAGTAGGCTTTTTTTACTTGCTCGTTTGTGCGCAGTGCCTCAGAGGTGTCCGCCAACGTAATCTCACCTGTTTCAAGCACATATCCGCGGTGGGAAAACTGCAAGGCCAGTTGAGCGTTCTGCTCTACCAGCAGAATGGTCGTACCCTGATCGTTGATCTGGCGGATGATATCAAAAATGGCGTCCACAAGAATCGGGGCCAGGCCCAGGGAAGGCTCGTCTAGCAGGAGAAGTTTGGGACGGGCCATAAGGGCCCGGCCGATGGCCAGCATCTGCTGTTCG
Source organism: Desulfobacterales bacterium (assembly GCA_049698595.1). GTDB lineage: Bacteria > Desulfobacterota > Desulfobacteria > Desulfobacterales > JAFDCJ01 > JAFDCJ01. The sequence continues at coordinate 1,706 of JBAVYC010000288.1, forward strand.
CCGCCTGAGAGTGTCCCCCCGGCCTGCTTTAGGCGCTCGCGCAAGATTGGAAAGAGTCCGAATACCCGCTCGATGTCCGCTTTGATGCCGTCTTTGTCCTTTCTCAGGTAGGCGCCCAGGTCAAGGTTCTCCATGACAGTCAGCAGGGGAAAAATCATACGTCCTTCCGGCACCTGGCAGATGCCCATCTGAACGATGTTGTCGGGACGTAGAGAAACAATTGATTGGCCTTGATAGACGACATCACCCTCTTCCGGAGTGAGAACGCCGCTGATCGTCATCAAGGTGGTGGATTTGCCGGCACCGTTGCCGCCGATGAGACAGACGATCTCACCCTCATTGACTTCGATGGAAATGCCTTTCAGGGCTCGGATATTCCCGTAATAGGTCTTGACGTTATCCAATTCAAGCAGCATTGGCAGCTCCTGTGCCCAAATAAGCCTC
>JBAVYC010000289.1:0-23614 GCA_049698595.1 Desulfobacterales bacterium
TTTTGAGTTGACGCCATTAACGATAAATTTGTGGATTCGACTTCCTGGAGCGATTCAATCAGAAGTCCGTTTTGGCTTATGTCCAATACTACGGCCATACACTGCTCTAAAATGGTACCATCCTCATCTGATCCAATGTAGGAAATCGTATTGCATATTTTTACTCGCGGATATTTCCTATTTTCGATTTTAGTTCTCCCTTCACCTAGGGTTCACGAATAAATAGGGTCACATTTTCAGGCCGCCCATTGTCAGTATTTGTTTCCGTGCAACTTAAGCCTTGCCAAAAACACAGCACTGGTTGCGGCCTTGTTTCTTGGCTTGATACAGTGCACTATCCGCTCTTTTCAGTAATTCATCTGAAGCAGTCCCCTTTTCAGCATGATAAGCTGCGATACCAAAGCTCATGGTAAAATGAATCAAATTATCCTCATGCTTGATTCTTAAGGAATCAATGGTCTCTCTGATTCTTTCAGCTACGATGTAGGCATCTTGACTCCGTGTATCCGGCAATATGATTGCAAATTCCTCACCGCCATAGCGCGCAACATGATCTGATTTTCTTATTTCCTGTTGCAGGCAGCCGGCAACAGCCTTTATGACCCGATCACCGGCAAGATGACCAAAATCGTCGTTGATCGCTTTGAAGAGATCAATATCTGCCATAATCAGTGACAGAGGATGTTTATATCTTTCCGCCCGGGACACTTCCTTGGACAAAAGTTCCAGAAAATGCTGGTGATTGATAAGGTGCGTCATGCCATCGCGGACGACTTGCTGTTTAAGCATTTTAATTTCGTTCTTTTGTGCCAACAGGGTATTGACCATTTCAGTCGAAAGCTTTGACAATTGGGCTTTGGCAGCCTGGAATATTTGTGCGTAATCAGCATCATGTTCGAGGTTAATTTCAAAAATGGGAAATATCTGCCGGGCTTGCTGATGGATGGCTTCCGCGATTTGATCCACATCTAAGCGTGCTCCGAAGCCATAAGCCTCAACATTATGGTTAATCAACCAAAGATTCAGTCCCCTTGAATTTTTATCAAACATTTCGATAAAAAGTGAAGAGAGATAAAGAACCTTGGTGAGAACCTGAATGCTGGATTGTGTGGATTCTAACTTTTCAGGATTGTGATGGTAGCCCACAGGAATATATAACGTCTCGGGCAGTCCCCAGGACTTCATCAGATATTCCCCTATTTCCTGATGATTGTATCCTAGAATGTACTCTTCGGCATCCTGATGCTCCGAGCTTGTTTTCTCCATTTCAGACAAGACCAGGTTATACTGTGCAGGCATGCAATGTGCAAATGTAAGTGTCCCAATGTTCTGCAACAGTCCCATGAAAAAAGCATTATCTAAAAATTCAGGGTGCAATTTTTCAGTAAGCAGTTTTGCAGATACGGCGCCGATAAGTGAATTTTTCCAAAAACAAGTATAATCAAACCCGTTCGATTTCTGTGATTGATAAGTATTTACCAGGGAGAAACCAAGAGCGATATTTTTCACCGTGTTAATGCCCAGCATTTTAATACCGTGAAGAACTGATGTGATTTTGGCCGGGAGATTGTAAAATGAAGAATTGACCAACCTGAGAACTTTGACACTCAAAGGCGGATCAGTTGATATAATATCACTTATCTCATCGATATCGGGCTCCTCATTCTGAACTGCCTCCAATATTTGCATGGCAATGCCGGGAAGTGTGGGCAATTTCTCGATCCCATCAATAAAGCCTTCCAAAGATCGCTGTTTTTCCATCTATACTTCCCCAACCTGTTGGATTAGAATCATCAAGGACGCGGCAATGAATTATCACCCAAACACAGCACCGGCTTATGATTCGGATTCAATCTATTGTCCAGTAATTATTATAATTTACCACAATGCTTAAAGAAAATACAGCAGTTTTATATAACGGCTTATAACCACAAGCAAAATCTATGTTTGTAATTTCCCGGGGCGAGTGATAAAATTTTATAGAATTGTTTACGAGATATGATGTTCAGGGTTCACATCACACCCAAACTGCTGAATCATGCACCTAAAAATCCAGTTTACCCTTGCCCGGAAGGAAATTGTCATGCTTCCAAGACGATATTTGGTTTTGATATGTTTGATAGCTGCCTTACCCCCTTTGGTGTTTGCCGAATCGGATATACCTGGCTGGGGCCAAGCCAAATGGGGAATGTCCCATTCCGAAGTAAAAAAACTTTATGAATTGAATAATTGGGAAGCAGGCGATACGCCGATTAGCAAACTGAAAAAAAGAATGAAAATTATGGGCCACGATTTTGCGGTGGCTTTTTATTTTGATGAGCGTTCAGCCAACGGTAAATTATACAAAGTGGTTTTAGCCCATTTTGATTCAAAAAAAATGGACTCCGCCTGGCTGAACTCCATAAAAAATATCCTGGTCGAAAAATACGGTAATCCGGCATTTTTCGATGTTAAGGACAATATGAAGATTAGCATGTGGACAAAAACCGCGGGTTTGTTGAAGTTAACGACCCTGACAGGTAAAACCGTTATGTGCGCCATCGAATATATGTCAGTGGGCACCGAAAGTAAAAAGCTTTAATTAATGCTGTTGCAGCTTAAAAAGTTCATCGTTGTTTTACGGATCCTGAGTTGTTCGGCCATCTTATGGGGTTGCCAAACCGCCCATTACTACAGCCAGGCAATCGATGGTCAATGTCGCATCTTGCTTAAGCGGCAGCCAATTTCCACAATCTTGGACGATTCAGAATCCCCGCAAAGCCTTCGTGAACGGCTGATGTTCATACTTAAGGTGCGGGAATTTGCCGAAAGTGAACTTCAGCTCCCGGTCAACAACCACTATCTAACGTATGTGGATCTTAAGCGGCCTTTTGTTCTATGGAATGTGGTTGCCGCCCCGGAGTTTTCTCTAACGCCCAAGACATGGTGCTACCCTGTCGCAGGCTGTGCCGCATATCGCGGCTATTTCGCGGAGGCAAATGCCCGGCAATACGCCGACAGACTGACCAAGCAAGGCTATGATGTCTATGTCGGCGGGGTGACGGCATATTCGACGTTAGGCTGGTTTGACGATCCGGTGTTGAGCACATTTATTCGTTTTTCAGAGGCTCGAACGGCTGGGTTGATCTTTCACGAACTTGCTCATCAGATTCTATATGTGAAAGATGACACTGCTTTTAATGAGAGTTTTGCCACTTTGGTCGAACAAGAAGGATTGCGAAGGTGGCAGCATGCATCCGGCTCCGAGCGAATTTACAGCGAGTATTTGCAGCAACACCGCCGCCGCGAGGAATTTATCCAATTGATCATGCGTTACCGCCAAAGACTCGAATTGTTGTATCAAACCGACCTTGCCCCGGCTGAAAAGAGAACGAACAAAAAAAACATATTTTCAGAGCTTCGAAATGAATATAATTATCTGAAAACAAAACAGATTGGACTATCCGCCTATGATGTCTGGATGAATCAATCCTTAAACAATGCCAAAATCAGCAGTGTGGTTGCCTATAATGATTTTTTGCCGGCATTTCAAAAAATGCTGACACAAAACATGGGTGAATTAGATCAGTTCTTCAAAGCCTGCCGGCAGTTGACCCAAAAGAATAAAGACGAACGACATCAGATTTTAGAATCCTATATGGCGAACTAATAATAAGCGCAAAACATGGAAATTGGCAATTTTCGGACTTTTTACAAAATCATCAATCTTGACAGTTCGGCTTGATTTTTTTAATATTATTAATAATGTACGAAAAATTTTTCAGCTTTAGGGAAAAACCGTTTAAACTGGTACCCAACCCGGATTATCTCTATTTAAGTAAAAGCCATGAGGAAACTCTGGGCCATCTGAACTATGCGCTGGCTGAGGGAGACGGCTTTGTGGAAATCATCGGAGAGGTGGGTACCGGTAAAACCACCCTTTGCAGGACGTTCCTCGAAAGCCTGGACCCCGACACCATCGCAGCCTACATATTCAACCCCATGCTGGGTCCCAGACAACTCATCAGAGCCATTAACGATGAGTTGGGTATTAAATATGACGCCGATAATACCAAGGATTTAATTGATAACCTAAACGCCTTCCTCATGCGCAAAAAGGCCCAGCGTAAAAAGGTTATCCTGCTCATCGATGAGGCCCAAAACCTGAGCCGAAATGTATTGGAGCAATTACGGTTACTGTCGAATCTGGAAACCAATCAGGAAAAACTGCTTCAGATTATTCTGGTCGGGCAGCCTGAACTCAGCGAAATCCTGGACTCCCATGAACTTAGACAACTGAGTCAGCGAATTACCCTCAGATATCATCTTTCGCCTCTGAACCACAAAGAAACGGTAGAGTATATCCGGTACCGTATTAATATTGCGGCTCAAAATCCGGGAATCAAATTCAATCGGTCCGCATTTCGCCAAATATATAAATATTCCCGGGGAATTCCCAGGGTCATCAATATTGCATGCGATCGGTCGCTGCTGACTGCTTTTGGTCTCAGCCGCCATAAAATCACCGGTAGCATCGCCCGGGCTTCTATTAAGGAATTAATGGGTGCGGGCACCACCGGAAAGTTTGATCTTGCGAACTGGAAAAGGGCATTTATCATTTTTGCGGTCCTGAGTCTCGTATTGGCGGCAGCAATTTTTCACCAACCTTTGACGGATGAAATCAGCGAATTTTTCAATCATCAGCAAAACCCTGAATCGGAGGACTCTGCGGCAGCAGAGCCGGCCTCGAAAGAAGCTGAAGCATACAAGCTAAACGAAGTTGACGTTTACGATCCGGACAATTCCCAGGTTTCAGATCCGAACATTTCCGGGATTTCTAGCTTAACCGAGCCAGAGTCATCAGGAACTGATATTTCGGAACATTCAGATCAGAACCCGCCCTCTGACCAACAGGAATCTGCGGTGAACGATTCGGCCCCGGACTGGAAAGAAACTGTGAAATTGGCAGACTATCTGCAGGCCATGGATATTCGATCTTCACGTCAGACCGCACTCAAGAATGCTATGGAATTGTGGCAAACGGCTATTGACTTCAAACCTTATCTCAACAGTCTGGATGACGATCATGCTTTTTTCCGTCTGACGGCCAAGCCCAGCGGGATTTTCATCCATCGGATCGAGTCAAACCTGGATTTGTTGAAACGCCTGGATTTGCCGGCCATTTTGGAGTTTTATCCGAAGGACAGCGAAAAACCCGGATATCTTACACTCAGTGAAACAGATGGGGATAAAGTGCGCTTCGCCGTCCCCCAAAAAAACAGGGTAATAGAGACAAACGAAGATGAGATCAATCTTTACTGGTCGGGAGTTGCCTACCTGCCGTGGAAAAATTTTCTCTCTATCGCGGGAACCTTACCGACCCGCACTAATGAAGATTCAATTGTTACCGTAAAGTTGCTATTGTACGAACTGGGCTATCAAAACGTTGAGCTGAACAGCGATTACGATTTCCGGACCCGTAATGCCATCGAAGAAATTCAAACCAGATACGGCATCCTTGCGGATGGTTTCGTGGGGCCTCTGACAAAAATCATTCTTTATAAATCTAAAGGTTCATTCGAGATGCCCCGGCTAAATAAAGAATCATGAATCAACGCCCACATGTAATTCCGGATTTTAATCTGCTACCTAAAGATCCTCCGACCCAGGATCTAACGCGTACCATAATGGAGTTGGGATAAAGGATTATCAAATTGAGTTCCATCCTGAAGGCTTTAAAAAGAATTGAAGAAAAATCGTCGCGTACGGATTCATTCTTCACCATGCCGAAGACCATTGACACGCAACAGGTGAATAATTCAAAGGCAAGGTGGCGATGGCTCATCCCCGGCGGCGTTATAGGTTTTTTGATCCTGCTATTCATCGCTATTGCAACAATCTATCTTTTCAGCCGGCGACAGCCCGTAATCACTAAAAAATTTCCAGCCGGAGTTTCAGACAAGCAGAAGGAACGTCCCGCATCGCTTTTGGTAAATTCAAACATTTTCAAGGCTAAAATACCTCCGAGGTCTAAAAATCAGGTTGAAAGTAGCCCAAAGAAGGCCCAATTGGCAAAAAACCAGACGAACTCAAGCCCATCCACTGTCGATACTAAAGAAATGCCTGCCAAAGCGCGTTTTAAAGCGCCAAAGTCGACGGTCGATCAGCAAAATACGAGTCTGCCGACTGCCGTCCGCAGTCCCGAGCCGGGGACGGCGCCAACGCCTAAAATGCCGCAGCAAAAGGGGCCCACACCAAAGGCGGCGGACCCCAAAAAAACAGTCGCGACCAGAAGCGTCCCATCGGGCAAACCAGCGACCCAAACCAAACAACCGGATCGAACCAGGACCTATGACCGATTGGATGACGCCAAATTCAAACTTCAGGCCCTGGCATGGTTCAGTGATGCCTCCAAGCGTATGGCGGTGATCAATAGCCATATCGTTCGCGAAGGAGGGTCCGTGGATGGTTATCAGGTGACCCAAATTCGTCAACAGGATGTGGTTGTCAGCGATGGTAATAAATCCTGGCGAGTGGAATTCGGACTGAAGCACTAGCTGTCTAAAAAGGAGCGCATTACATGAAAATGCATTTGATCGAGATTGATGAAAAGATCTGGTCCCGCTTGCAGAAAAACGCCGAACCGTTTGTTGACACACCCAACTCGGTACTTAACAGACTCCTTTTCGGTGAGGTAGAAAAAAAAGAGGAAGACACAGCCTTCTTTTCAATACCAACCGTCAGCATTCAGGGTTTGCCCAAATCACTGGAGCAGATTCTTGAAGTCATTTATGAGATAGAGGTCAACGGATACAGCCGTACCCAGGCCACCAATCGTGTGGCAAAAAAACGAGGCACGGCGCCTCAAACCATCACCGCCAAGTATTGCCGCCAGTTGGGTAAAAAGGCTCACGAAATCGATGAATTGATGGCAGAACCCGGGTATGCGGGTTTTAAAGATCTTCTGACAGGCAAATATTCCGACCACAGGGAGATTATTGACATGTACTTTGACAGCATGATGTCGGACGCTGATGACGCCAACTTCCTGACGCTTGCAGAATCAGATTCATAGGCTCTTAGGGCCTTTTTCTGACGCCATGTTGTAAGAAGATGAAGGTATCAGAAAATCACAAATATTCAATCTGCGATCTTCAACTTTCAATTCTAACCCGTCCGGATTAGTTCGCCCCGCGCTCCTTTTTATACAGAGGTGAAATGTCGCGCAAGGTGCTGACGACATTTTTTAACGATGATAAAAATGCGGTTATATCTTCAGCGGTGTTGTCCACACCGAAAGAAACCACCAGGGTCCCCTGGGCATCGGCATGACTCAGCCCCAATGAAAGTAGCACGTGGGAGGCTCTCAGCGAACCGGTGGCACAGGCCGATCGGGTCGATGCCGAGATACCGTCATCATCCAGCATTAACACCACGCTTTCACCTTCAATATACTTGATGGAAACCGACACCACATTCGGCAGGCTGTGCTGCCTATTGGTGTTAATAATGTACTCATCGATATAATCGGGTAACTCTTCGATAAATTTTTCCTTTAACTTCTTAACATGGGCGAAATTCGAATCCATATCCCGCCGGGCAAACTCAGCGGCTTTGCCCATGCCGATAATGCCGATCAAATTCTCAGCGCCCGCCCGCTTATTGTTTTCCTGAACACCGCCGTCCAATAAGGGAAAAATGCGGGTTCCGCGTCGGATATACAGACCGCCGACACCGGTGGGTCCATAAAACGTATTGGAAGCAAAGCTGAGCAAATCGATGCCGGATTTTTGGACATCAAAGGGCATCACACCAACCGAATCAACGGCGTCCGTGTGAAAAATCACTTTCCGATCCCGGCAAATCCGGGCAATCTCCTCAACCGGCTGAAGGGTTCCGGTTTCGTTATTGCTGTGCATGATCGAGACCAGAATCGTTTCAGCGGTGATGGCATCCTCAACGTCTTGGGGATTCACCCGGCCGGTATCGTCCACCGACAGGGATGTTACGTTGAAACCCGCGGACTTTAACCGCCGCAAACTGCGGATGACCGCATTGTGCTCAATGTTGGAGGTAATAATGTGTTTACCTTTTTCAGCGTTGGCCAGGGCCACGCCTTTAATGGCATGATTTATGGATTCCGTGCCTCCGGATGTAAACACAATTTCCTTCGGTATTGCGGCATTGATCAATTTTGCCACGGATTCACGTGCCAGTTCCAGGGCTTCTGCAGCTTGTTCACCGGCTCGATGCTGACTGGCCGGGTTATGGTAATCTTCATTGATCGCCTCGATCATCGCTTTTTTAACTTCGGGCAAAAGCGGATTGGCTGAAATATGATCGAAATTAATGGATTTCATGGTCATCACCTTTAGTGTTCTTCTTCAAGACTGGAATGGCATGCATCGCAAAATGTGGCTTCCATATCCAGCTCGATATCACAGTAAGGACAGTAGCATTTATCCCCATGCGTATGTTCGTGATCATCCTTGCGTCTGGGTTCTGCCCGGGTGACACCGGCTTTTCTGTCCTCATAATCCTGGATGGCGAGTTGCAGCGCATCCGCCCCTAAATTTGAGCAGTGAAGCTTGTTTTTCGGCAGACCTTCCAGTGCTGCAGCCACATCTTTATTTGTAATGCTTTTGGCTTCGCCGATGGATTTCCCCATGGCTATTTCCGTCAGCATACTGGATACGGCAATAGCAGATCCGCACCCAAAAGTCTGAAACTTAATGTCTTCGATATGGTCATCAAGTATCTTCAAATAAATCGTCATCATGTCGCCACACAGGGGATTTCCGACCTCGCCAACACCGTTGGCATCTTCGATCACCCCTACATTTCTCGGATTTCGGAAATGATCCATAACCGTTTTGTTGTACATGCAGCCCCCTTTCTTTTATGAATATACCAAACTATTTGCTGATATCGGTACTATAACGTTAAAAACGCAAAATAATACAGCAGATCCAACCAAGGGTCAACACCTTTGACTGGAACTGCCGGTCGGCCTTTATTATTTTTTAAATCCTCTTTATGAGCTGGTTTGCTCTTTAGAAGATTCAAATTATTTGATAAGTTTGCAATAGTTCACCGCAGAGAAGGCCAAGATCGTCTTAATAGAATCAAAAAAAGAATTTTAAGAAGATTTCCGGATAAATTTGCGCAGAAAAAAAAGTGGTCATGAGCAAACTTAAAAAAAAATACAACCTGCTGATCAAAAGCCTGCTGATTGTTGGTGCCCTCATCGTCGTCATAATGCTGGTCACACCGCAACTGATCAATTTGGAGATGGTGCGGGAAAGAATCGAGAATACTGTATCCAAGGAGATCGGCGGTAAGATAAATTATCGACGCCTGGACCTGTCTTACTTTCCACGTCCCCATGTTGTCGTCCAAAAAGTTGAAATATTGATTCCCGATAGTTTCAGGATCAAAATGCATCGGATGAAGGTTTATCCAAAAATTTGGCCACTTTTCCTGGGCAGTTTAGAGGTCGGCACTGTCACCCTTGAATATGCGGATTACTATATGAAACTGCCTCAAATCAATCGGGAGGTAACGCAGACTGAACAACTTGCATCGTTTGAGGCTGTCATAGAAGCGATATCCCAAGCCATTCGGGGTCTGCCGGAGTTTAAATTACCGCAGCTCAAGATGAGGATTAAACACGGCAAAATTAATCTTGTAGATCCTTTTGGTCGCAAATTTAAGCTCAGAGAAATCCAGGCCGATTATCACCGCCAGCCGAACGAGCTTGACTTTTCCATCCGATGTAAATCCAATCTCTGGGATCAAGTCGATGTCAAGGGATCTTTGAATCCATCAAATTTTAAAGGCAAGGGGCACATTCGCCTATCCAAGTTCCGTCCTGAGGCTTTAATGGCTTATCTTTTACATGATTCCGCAGTTCAGGTGACGGATGTCAATGCAAATTTAACCATCGATGTTGAATTGGACGGTACTGGAAACTTAAAGGCCCTTGTCGACGGGGCCTTCCCACTGCTTACATTGAATCGCCATGGAGAACAGCTGATAATTAAAGGCGGTCGATTCCAGGGCACAGTTCAGATCGGCGGCAAGACGGTCGCCGTCTCCCTGACGAAAATGGGATTGGACTACCCCCGGCTGGAAGCCGACGGGATGTTTTCCTATGACGAGAACCTGCAGGATATCCAGCTGGCCATAAACGGCTTTCGGATAGATGCGGCTGCGGTGAGACAGGTGGCCCTCGGACTGATGAGTCAATCTGAAACGACTCGGAATATTTTTGAAATTATCAGAGGCGGTTATGTTCCCTCTATGTCGGTTCGCATTCGGGGCCGCAGAATCGCTGAACTGGGGATGCTTGATAATATCGTCATTAAAGGGCGGATGACAGAGGGCAAAATCTACATCCCCGGGGCTGAACTAAATCTGGATGATGTGGTCGGGGATGCGCTTATTTCCAAGGGAATATTGCATGGTGCAAACCTTGAGGCAACGATGGGAAACTCCGACGGCCGGGACGGTAAAATGACGCTGGGTCTCAATAAAGATCTGGCACCTTTTCAACTTAAAATAGGTGTCAATGCCGACTTGTCCCAGTTGCCGTCGGTTTTAGGCCGTGTCGTTCGAGACAAGGATTTTCTAAAGGAGCTTACCCTCATTAAAGATGTCGAGGGCACGGCGACGGGGATGTTGACACTGGGAAATGATCTGGCAAGCCTGAGTGCGGAAGTAGAGGCTTCGAATATTCAGATAGCCGCCCGGTATATGCGCATCCCATACGCGCTTGAAATTGACGGGGGGCATTTTAAATATGGCGGAACCCGCCTTGCATTTGACAATTTTAATGCGAAAATCGGTAAGTCATCATTTTTGCATCCTTCTATCGCTGTCGACTGGACCGGGACTCCCGATCTTAGCGTTGTTACCCAATCGGCAAAATTCAACCTGGATGAGCTCTATACCTGGCTGCTTTCCTTTGACGCGTTCAAAAAAAATATGAGTAACCTTAGCGCATTAAAGGGGGCGGCCGAAGTTAATAATTTGAACATAAAAGGCCCCTTTTTCAGTCCCCGGGACTGGCGTTTTCAAACTCACGGTGTTGTCAAAAACCTTATCTTAACCTCAGAAAAGCTACCCGAATCCTTGCAGATAGGTCGGGGACAATTCTCATGGCAGGGGACTAAAATCACATTCAACGATGTGGATGCCGCCATGGGAAAATCATCCATCCGAAGGATTGCCGGCGATGTAAACTGGGCAAAAACGCCGGTGTTCTCAGCCCGTTCGGGCCGGGCATTATTCCACTTCGATGATGTCAGCCCGTTGATCTTATCTTACAAAACCATTGCGACAGCCCTCAACCGGTTGAAACCCATAAACGGTACGCTGGCTGTTGAGCGTATGTCGGTCAGCGGTCCTGTTTCGAAACCTTCGTATGGGCAGCTGTCATTCTCCGCCGACATTGAGCAGCTCAAGCTTAACGCCAAGCGGCTCCCAGGCCTTTTACGCCTTGACGATGGTAAATTTTCATGGCGTAAGAACCGTTTGGTCATAGCGGAGATCGATGCATCATTGGGGAACTCGACGATTTCTCAACTCTCGGCCGGCTTTGATCTGGGCAAATCGCCCACGTTTGAGGTTCAATCCCAATCCGTGAGGCTCGTTGCAGATGAAATCTATCCCTGGTTGTTGTCCTTTAAAAATATTGAATCATTTTTAAAGGATTTTTCAGTAACCAAAGGGATGATATTAATGCCGGGTCTTAAACTTAACGGCCCCTTGCATCTCCCGGCCCGGTGGCACTATGCTTTGACAGGCAACATGAAAAATCTTGTCCTCACTTCGGTTGCCTTTGGAGATCCGTTAAAAGTTAGCAACGGTTCATTTGACCTGACCAAAGAATCCCCGCCGGGACCGGCCCACAACAAAGTCCGACTAAATCCAATGGACCTAACCTGGGGAAAAACCCATCTGGCACTGATGGGGACATTGATTTTGTCAAAAAATGAGACCTCGCTGGACCTGATCCTCAGCGCTGATGCCATTGACTGGAATCAGGTGAATCGTATTTTGGAGTATGTAGAAAAAAAGAGCAAAGATCCGGACAGCCGTCTCAGTAAAAGGGGTCTGCTGGGAACCCTTAAAATTCAGGCGGATAAATTCAATTATGAAACCTATACCGTGAATCCCTTGCAGGCCGATCTCGCATTTAAACCGGACAAGGTGGTTATTGCGGTCAATCAAGCGGTTGTGTGCAACATATCCTTTCAAGGCCAGCTGAAGGTTAATGAAGAGACATTGGAAATATTTCTGGTTCCAAGCGCCGTGAATCAAATGCTGACCCCTGCCGTTGCCTGCATCACCGATCAAAGGCATTTGGCAACGGGTAGGTTTAATTTAGATGGTCAACTCCGGTCAAAAAGCAAACCGGATGAATTCTTGCGCTCCCTTTCGGGAGAAGTGGCATTCTCCGCCGCGGAAGGTCGTATTTATCGGTTTGGTCTCCTGGCGAAGATTCTTTCAATCTTAAATGTTACCGAAATTTACCGGGGAGAAATCCCGGATCTGACCGGTGAGGGTTTTGCGTACCACGGCATGACGATTCGCGCAAACCTCGAAGGCGGCAAACTCATCATGCAAGAATGTCTCATAGATGGTGTATCGATGGGAATTGCCTGTGAGGGTAATGTCGATCTTCTCGAAAAAAAAATAGATCTTAAAATCTTGGTAGCACCGTTTAAAACGTTGGATCGCCTGGTCAAAGTCCTTCCTTTGATCAAGCACATTTTAGGCGGCAAGCTGATTTCAATTCCATTTAGAGCCAAAGGGGCTATAACAGACCCCGACGTAATACCCCTGCATCCCACGGCCGTTGGATCCGGAGTGCTGGGTATTCTGGAACGAACGATAAAACTTCCGGTGACCATCATGCAGCCCATGTTTTCTTCAGGCAAAAACACTAAAAAGGATCAAAACGCAGATGATAAACCGGAACCATCCGGTCCTCCTTGACTTTTACCTATTTAGTCTCATATATTATAAACAGCGGCAGTCACCTGCCGCTGTTTTTATATCTGGTTCCGGTTCATCACAGTAAAAAATTGCTCGGAATGCTCATTAAGAATTGATAAAGAAATGGAATCTATCAACATATTAGGTACCGGTTCTTATTTACCGTCAACTATTTTAACCAATTATGATCTTGAAAAAAGTGGTCTCAACACGACCCATGAATGGATTGTTCAACGCACCGGTGTCAGTGAAAGAAGAATTGCCGAGGCCGTTGAGACGGCCTCCGATCTGGGTTACCAGGCATCACTGAACGCCCTTGAGATGGCCGACCTGGCCGCTGAAGAGTTGGATTTGATCATCGTGGCCACGATCACACCGGACACCTGCTGTCCTTCGGCTGCCAACTGGTTGCAGGCCAAGCTGGAGGCCCCCCGCGCGGTGACATTCGACGTGACTGCGGCCTGTTCCGGTTTTATCTTTGGTTTAAATGTCGCCGAACAATATTTAAAGAATAAAACGTATAAAAATGTTTTAGTGGTGGCCGCTGAAATCATGTCCCGCACCCTCAACTGGCAGGATCGTTCCACCTGCATTCTGTGGGGGGACGGCGCCGGTGCCGCCGTACTCACCTTGGACGGCAACTCCCATGAGATCTTGTCCACCCACATCCACACCGACGGCGCCAACGGCCAGGATTTGTTATTGCCGGGGGGTGGTTCAAAGACCACGCCGATTAGCCATGAAAGCGTGGACCAGGGGTTACATTACCTGAACATGATTGAAGCCAACCTGAGTTTCCGGGTGGCCGTCAGACGCTTTATCGAATCCATCAAAGAACCGGTCGAATACAATCATCTGAAGCTGGCGGACGTCGACTGGATCATACCGCACCAGGCCAATGTTCGCATGTTTCAAAACATTGCAAAATCTTTAAAAATTCCGTTTGAAAGATTTTATTTGACCTTGCAAAAATACGGCAATATCTCTTCGGCATCCTGTGCCATCTCCCTGGATGAGGCGGTACGCGACGGCAGCATTCAACCTGGTAATCTGGTCTGTCTGCCGGTTTTCGGGGGCGGCTTGACCTGGGGCAGCGCCCTGATAAGGTGGTAGCGGTTTAGGTTTAACCTGGGATGGTGAAAACTACCATAGAATGTCCTCAGGCTTTATTCCAATCTTCGGGTATATGGTTTCAGGTTTCAGCGCCTGGCTGACACCCTATATGAAACCACACCAAAATGGCACGGTTTCTTGATGATTAAACTGGCGGCTCTGGCAGCCAGTGGCCGGGCTGAACAGCGAACCGCAGAATATCGAATATTGAATATCGAATGTCGAAGGGTGGAATCGCTTCGCTCTGACTTCTTTAAAAATAAAAGACCGTTCGGTTGATTCGATCCTGATATCCAATCCTTATGATTAGATACCTTTGTTTAGGGCAACGATTCAGCCACCCGAAAAATACGAACAGCAAAATCGATTAATCGTTCTTCAAGATCATAGGGTTTGTCCTCTTTCTCCTTCGTCATTCCTTGCTTCCCTTTCAACCTATTTTTTAAAATCGATAGAATTCCTTACTTCGACATTCGATATTCGATATTCATTATTCGATATTCGCTCTTTTTCTAGTCACTTTTTTGATCAAACTGGCCGTTGCGGCATCCGGCGGCAGGGCTGAAACATGAAACCTTAATGAAGCTTCCTTACCAGCCGACTTACCAACTCCGTAACCTCCTTTATTTTTAGGCCGTAACCGACTGTCAGCAAAATGCCCAGAAACACCGCCCCGGTTAAAAGGCTTACCATCAGGCTTCCCTGAAATGTGGAGGAATCAATCCAGAAAAGCGCCGCCGATTTAAACCATGCCAGAAAAATGCCCAGCACCGCGGCAAAACACATTATCCTGAAATAAAAAACATATACCTGCCGACTTTCTGTGTTGTTGCTGCGTTTATTCCAGAGGGCATATAAAACCGTCACTTGAAAGATGCCGGACAACGAAACCGCCAGAGCAACTCCCCGAACACCCAGTAAGTTCATGCCCAAAAGGTACAAGGGGATACTGAGTACGACGACAATGGTTCCGTATAAAGCGGGGAAAAGTGTGTTCTGGGAGGCGAAATATCCTCGAACTACAATAGTATAGGCCGCAAAGGCAAATGCCCCGACCAGCAAATACATCAACACTTCCGCCGTCAAAGCGGTAGCGGCGGCATCGAATCTTCCCCGCTCAAAAATTATCCGGACCACCTCCGAACGCAACACCATGAGCAGCACCGAAAAGGGAATGACCAAAGCAAGAAAACGCAATGTATGGTTCAACAACCGGTTCATATCATTTATTTTATTTTCGGCCGCCAGTCTTGCCAGGAACGGAAAGGAAGCCGTACCCACTGCCTGACCGAATAACCCCACCAGAATGAGCATGATCCGCAAGCCGAAATTAAGGACAGCGATACTTCCCTCTGGCAAATAAGAACCAAACAACCTGAAAAAAAATTCGGTGGAGAATGTCATGGTCAGCCCGACCATCAACGGCAGGGTCAGGAATACGTATTTTCTCAGATCCGGGTGCCCCAGGTCAAAAATGAAGCGATATTGGAGTCCTGTTTTCCTGACGCCGAAAAACTGGACAAGCAGATTCCCGCCAAATGCGCCGATCAACACCCCCCAGGCAAACCCCTCCATTCCGATCCAGGGGCCCAATAGGATACCACCCGAAATAATACCCAGATTGTATAGCAGCGGTGCCAGCGCAGGGATGAAAAACCGCTCCTTACTGAACTGAACTGCCATCAACAGCCCTCCGACAAAGAAAAACAACTGGGCGGGTAAGATAATGCGGGTCATTCTGACGGCACTTGCAATGGTGCCGGGATTTTTTAACCCCGGAGCAATCAGGGCAATCAACTGAGGGGTAAGGGCAACGGCGACGATAATTAAAACTACCAGAAAGCATCCAAAGCAGTTCAATATGATAGAAAAGACTTTCCATCCATCATCTTCCCGGTTAACTGCCAGATAACGGGAGAAGATGGGGATGAAAGTAACCGACATGAATCCGCTGGCAACGACGTGATTTAAAATGTCGGGAATCACAAACGCCACTTGATAAGCGTCCACCTGGGCCCCGGCACCGCTGATGTGGGCGATGACCATTTCTCTGAAAAGACCGATCACGCGGCTTATAAAAACCGATGCCATCATGATCAGTGAGGCGATGCCGACTTTCTTAGATAAAGATCTGGTCATGGTTGTATGGATTTGGTACCACGTTGTCTGGGAACACGGTCTGCCCAGGTTGTACTTTGGTTTTTAAGGATATTGTATTAAACTTTGTCTCCAGTATCAAAAAGTGGCCGCGAAGGCAAAGGGTTATCAATTGCCTATCTCTGCCTTGACACGGATAAGGAATTTCTTTATGATTGGACAACCTAAAATCAAGCTCTCCAATAAACCATGCCCGGAAAACAGTATATTCCACAGAAATTAACGACCCTGCTGGTATACGGCCGGCCGCCCCTCGTGTTTGGCGGAATGCTGTGTGCCATTGCTGTCATGTGGACCCGCAGCCCGGTTTTATACATCCTGGGGGTGGTCTTTCTGTTTGTCTCAATGACCTTCGATCTCGTGGACGGCTGGTTTGCCGCGCGCTTTCATCCCCATCCCGTCATGGCCAATCTGGCTGACCGTATTATGGACAAGGTGGTTTATTCGATCATTTTTCCCCTGGTTGCGGTCGGCACCATGTGGCGCATCCATATAGTTACACCGGACCCTAATAGGGCGGAGCTGTTACATGCGATTCTGGTGATGATTTTAACGGTTACCGTCCTGGTTCGTGACAACTTCGCTAATTTTATGCGCGGATTCGCTATCCGTAACGATCAAGATCCCGAGGACAGCGAATTTACCCGGTTGCGAACCATCGTTTCCGCTCCGGTGGGGGCGCTTCTTTATGCCTATGCGTTTTATGTTCCGGAAGGGCCGGAAACCCGTATTTACTCGTCGATTTCCTGGTTTGGGAATCTGCCGCTACAGGGTCTGTTTTTCATTGAAATTATTTTTCTGGTCATCAATCTGGGTTCGATTGCCCTGTATTGTCGAAAATACGGCAGCTTATGTTTGGATGAGCTCTGCCTGGGCAATGAACGACTGCGACGCCGTATTTTGGCTTTTTTCCCAAACGCACTGACGGTCATGAATGCCATGATGGGATTGCTGGCCGTATTTTTTGCGTACCAGGGACGGATACGGGAGGCTTATCTGTTTTTAGTCGGCGCCGCCATGTTCGACAAGCTCGATGGGGCCCTTGCGCGCAAATTGGGCCTGACCGAACCGCTGCCTGCGGAAAATGAGCAGGCGCGTACTATCAGTCTGGGGGGAATCTTGGATGACATTGCCGACCTGGTCAGTTTTTGCATTGCCCCCGCCTGGATCTTTTATATCGTCTTATCGGCATTTTCAGACCCGATTGTTGAAAAAATACCCATTGCTTTGATCGCCTGGGGATATACCGCTTTCGGACTCGTGCGGCTGATTTATTTTACCTTGGATAAAAATCCAATTCCGGGATTTTTCAAAGGCATGCCGACGCCCGCCGCTGCCATGCTGTCCGTGGCACCCCTGATCATTTTTGCACAGGCTGTCAACGAGGGCTCCCCATGGACTCAGTTCTGGGGTGTTTTCTGTTGTGGCGCAATGATATCTACGGCGATCTTAATGAATCTTTATCCCATTCACTATCTGCACCTCGGACGATTCATGAGCCGACATCCCTGGTTTACCCGCCTGTCCCTATTGTTGTTCGTCTCGGTGTTCACGCCTTATTTCGGCCATGTTGCACTGCTTTATATGTTCCTGTACACGCTCTCGCCCTTCATTACCTGGCGCATCGATCCACAGGTAGCTGCCAGGGAAAACCGCACAAAAACCGCCGGGGTGCACTGACATTAAAAGTTAAAAAAAATGCCATCTTCTTTAACCGCTACAGGTTCCGGCTCCGCCCAACCGCCGCCCAGTGCCCGGTGGAGTGCCACCCGGTTTCTCATAATGGCCAAATCAACCAGAGCCAGATTGTCTTCCGCCTGAAAGCGTGTAATTTGCGCATTGAGCACGTCTAGGTAAATGACAAGGCCACGGATATAGCGCTCCTCGGCCACCCGCTGGGTCGCACGGGCCTCATCGAGAAATTTCACTTCCCGTTTCCGACGTTCCAGTTGCTGTTTGCGGGTCAGCAGTGCTCTTTCGACCTCACCGAAGGCATCCAGCACAATTTGCACATATTCGGCAACCCCTTGCTGGTATCTGGCCTCCGCCGCCCGCTGTCCGGCTTTGAGTCTCCCGGCATCGAAAACCGGTTGCACTAGGCCGGCTGTCAGATTCCAAACGACATTTTCTGCACGCAGAAAATTATTTAATTCATCGCTGGTCCAACCATACCCGCCGGTCAGAGTGATCGAGGGCAGGCGAGCGGCTTTGGCCACACCGACCCGTTCATTCAATGCTTTTAATTGTTCTTCAGCAGCCCTGATATCAGGACGGCGCATCAGCAAATCGGAGGGTAGCCCCGGCGGCACCGGCGCCAGACGTTTGTAGTAATCTTCCGGCTGTCGACGCGCTGGCCGGGTTTGTGGATAGCGACCCCTCAACACAGACATTTGCTGTTGCACGATACCCAATTCCTGCTCAAGCTGAGGAACCAAGGTTTCCGCCTGGGCCAAAACGCGTCTGGCTTGCCGAACATCCAGAACAGACGTCAAACCGCGCTCGTATCGTGTTTCCACGAATTGCAAACTGAGACGAAACGCTTCAATACTCTGTGCTGCAATCTGCAGTCGCCGTTCCAATGCCTCCATTTCCAGATATAGGGTAATCGCTTCTGCGACGATAATCTGGGCCAGGGTTCGACGGGCCTCTTCCTCTTGCAGTATATCCTCCCAGGCAGCTCGGGACGCTTTGGCCAGCCGGCTCCAGAGATCCACCTCGAAGGATGCCGGCGCTGCCAGGTCGTAGGTATCGACGACAGTGCCTGATCGTAAATCTCCGCCTGGAATCCGACGCCGATCCTTGACACCGGAAATGTTGACCTCGGGAAATCGATCGGACCGAACCTGGACATATCGGGCGCGGGTTTCCAGAATCCGCGCGGCTGCCTGCTTGATGTCCCAATTGTTTTTAAGGACCTCTCCAACCAGCAGATTGAGCTCCGAATCTCCGAAGACCTCCCACCAGCGATCCCCGTTCATCAGCAACCCGGTTTCGCTGGGCGCATTCTCATATGATGGCGGCGGCTGAATTCCCAGGTCCGGCTGCACGTAATCGGGACCCAGATTGATGCACCCATAGAGAAATAAGCAAAGGACCATTGTCGACATGCCACGCCAAATCCTAGATTTCATTTGCGGCCTCCTCTCTGCCGGCACCGATGCCATTAAAGAAAAATTCAACAATGTGGTCAATTCATTTTTGGAATATTTGTTATTTGCGATCTTTGCCATCCAGGTATACCTCATGATAGTTCAAACGTTCGTATTCATCGGCCATTTAGATGTCAAGCTAAATTTTTCATGGACAAATAAAGCAATTGGAATTAGTTTAAATTACAATATCCCATAAGATCCATCATTATTGCCCTTGCATGTCAATTAATAATAGATTAATAGGAATCATTACTAACTTCAGAATTCTTTTTGGTGATGGTTGCTTTTTTCTGGAGATTGAACTATTTGCCTACTCCGGGCATTCTATCTGGTTAAACCAAAACTGTTAAAACTTAACCAATATCTGCTGGCAGGTAATCTGGATGACTGAAAAACTGAAAGCACTGGGTCTGTGTCTGGGTGCATCGACACTGTCCATCGTCCAACTGGAATTGGACCGCCGGCTGGATACGAATGAAACCGGTAATACAAAACCACGAATATTAGACTATTCCCTTTACACCCATGAGGGAGATCCTAAAAGAACCCTGCTGGATGCCTTCGACCGGCTCAATCTGGAATCATTCGATAGAATTGCGGCCACCGGCCGCAAATTTCGCAAGTTTGTCAACCTGTCGTCTATCCCGGAACCGGAAGCCGTCGAGTACGCCTACCCTTATGTTAAACCTTTGGATGTGGACTGTCCGGCAGTGGTTTCAGCCGGTGGGGAAACCTTTATGGTCTATGCGCTGGATCGCTCGGGTCGCATAGCCAACGTCATCACCGGCAACAAGTGTGCCTCGGGAACCGGTGAATTCTTCCTGCAGCAACTGCGCAGGATGAATGTTTCGCTGGATGAGGCCGCCAAATGGGCCGCCGTCGAGGATGTCCATCATGTATCCGGCCGCTGCTCAGTGTTCTGCAAATCAGATTGCACCCACGCCACCAACAAGGGAATCCCCAAATCCCAGGTCACAGCCGGTCTCTGTAAAATGATGGCAAATAAAATCCTTGAACTCCTAAAAAAGGTGGATCGAAAAAACATTATGGTGGCCGGTGGAACGGCCCAAAACCAGGTGATGATCGAGTACCTTCGACAGGAGATCCCCGGTCTGATCGTTCCGCCCGAGGCCCCTTATTTTGAAGCCCTGGGAGCTGCGCTGTGGGCCCTGGAGAACGCAACAGTCCCCTATCCGGGCCGATCCAGCCTGCTATTGAATGAAGTTGCCACATTTGAGAATCTATCACCATTACAGAATTTTGCAGACCAGGTGGAATTCAAAACCGTCGAAACCGGACATATTCAAACCGCCGACACTTGCATCCTGGGTCTTGATGTCGGTTCCACCACCACCAAGGCAGTCCTGATGCGAAATTCAGATGACGCCATGCTGGCCTCCGTATATCTGCGGACCAACGGCGATCCCGTCGGTGCCTCCCGTAATTGCTATCAGGCCATCCTCGAACAGGTGCAGCAGCAGGTTGATCCAGCACAAATCTTTATTACCGGTTTGGGAGTTACCGGCTCCGGCAGACAGATAGCTGGATTGCACGCCTTAACCGATGGCGTGATCAACGAAATTATCGCGCATGCGACCGCCGCCGTATATTTTGATCCCAAAGTGGATACGATTTTTGAAATCGGAGGCCAGGATGCAAAGTACACTTACATCACCAACGCGGTACCCTCCGACTACGCCATGAACGAAGCTTGCTCTGCCGGCACCGGCTCCTTTCTGGAAGAATCGGCCCTGGAAACCCTGGGTGTCAAAATGGAGGACATCGCCGCTATCGCGGTGAAAGGACAACGCCCCCCCAATTTTAATGACCAGTGCGCAGCATTTATTGCCTCGGACATCAAAAACGCCATTCATGAAAACGTTGCCCATGAAGACATCGTCGCCGGTCTGGTGTACTCCATCTGTATGAACTATTCGAATCGTGTCAAAGGCAACCGGCCGGTAGGCGAAAAAGTATTCATGCAGGGAGGTGTATGTTACAACAAAGCCGTGCCTCTGGCGATGGCATCGCTGGTGGGCAAACCGATCATTGTACCGCCGGAACCTGGGCTGATGGGGGCTTTCGGTGTGGCCCTTGAAGTAAAAAAACGCATCGCAAGCGGCATGCTCAAAGCGACATCCTTTGATCTGCAAGCCCTTGCCAACCGCGAGGTGACCTACAAAAAGCCCTTCATCTGTGCCGGCGGTAAAGAAAAATGCGACCGGCGCTGCGAAATTGCAATGATCGAGATTGAAGGCCAAAAACACCCCTTTGGCGGTGCTTGCAACCGCTACTACAATTTGCGTCACAAAGTCAGTTACGATGTTCAAAAACTGGATCTCGTGCGCCAACGCCAGGATCTCATCTTTAATAAATACGGTGCCCGTCTATCCCGGGAAAAAGGCGTTCAACGGCGCGGAAATGTGGGCTTCAATCGCAGCTTTCTGGTCAACTCTTATTACCCGTTGTATTCCAATTTCTTCACCGAGCTCGGCTATGATATTGTTATGCCCGAAAGCCCTTCCCAAGAGGGTATAGACCGGCAAAACGCCTCTTTTTGCTATCCGGTGGAATTGGCTCATGGTTTTTTTCACTCGCTGCTGTCATCGGATAACCCGCCGGATTATATTTTCCTACCGCATTTCAAAGCAATCCCCGCTGAAAAAGATACCAATTCCAGTGATCAGTCCCAGGTGTGCCCCCTGGTTCAAGGGGAAACGTTTTATTTGCAGACAACATTTCGCAGAGAAATCGATCAACTGGCCAGCAACGGGACCCGGCTTTTAGCGCCGCTGATCGATCTGTCCGTATCCCTGGATGATGCCAGAAAGTCCCTGGTGAAGACAGCCGTTCAAATGGGCATCCAGCGCAAAGATGCCCGACAGGCCTTTGACAAAGCCGTCCGCCGGCAAAAGGAATGTTTGGCGGAAATGAAGGCCATCGGCAGGCGGGCGTTAGCACAGCTGGAAGCCGATCCGGAAAAATTTGCTGTCGTTATTTTTTCGCGCCCGTATAACGGCTTTGTCGAAGAAGCACACAAGGGCATCCCCCACAAGTTTGCTTCAAGAGGCATAATGGCAATTCCGCTCGATTTTCTTGAAGTCGAAGAAGAGCGCTCCAAACGACATATGTACTGGGGAATGGGGAAGCTCATTATGAAGGCCGGACGTCTGGTTGAACGGCATCCGCAGCTGTTCGGGACTTACATCACAAACTTTTCCTGTGGTCCGGATTCTTTTGTGGTGGGATAC
Source organism: Desulfobacterales bacterium (assembly GCA_049698595.1). GTDB lineage: Bacteria > Desulfobacterota > Desulfobacteria > Desulfobacterales > JAFDCJ01 > JAFDCJ01. The sequence goes on from JBAVYC010000289.1 coordinate 22,655, forward strand.
TTTCGAGATCTCATGGGCCGCAAACCGTCGTTAACCCTCGAACTTGACAACCACACGGCCGATGCCGGCCTGGAAACCCGGGTGGAAGCGTTTCTCGACATCGTTCATGCCTACCGCCAACTGGTGGCCCAAAAACAGATTGTTGCCATAAAAAAGACTTTCAAACCGGCCCGGACCGCCATAAGCGCCGGCACTGCCAGCGTCATCACCTCTAATGGTGAAGTGCTGCCGATGAGCGATCCCAGGGTGACCATGCTGCTGCCTTCCATGGGCAAGTACGGGTCCGAGGCATTGGCCGCAATTCTGCGGGGATACGGTTTCAATGCCATCGCCCATCGACCCTCCGACGAAGCCGTCTTAAAGCTGGGCCGTGCCAACACCACCTGCAAGGAATGCCTGCCGCTGATTCTCACCACCGGCACTCTGCTCAGCTATATCGGCAACGGCAAACGCCCTGACGAAGTCCTGGTGTATTTTTTTGCCACCGGTTCCGGTCCCTGCCGCTTCGGCCAGTATTACATTTTCATGGAAGATCTGGTTAAACGGCTCGAGATACCGGATGTGGCCCTGTTTGCCCTTTCTTCGGAGAACTCCTATGTCGGCATGGGAGAAGATTTTGATCGCAGAGGATGGTGGGCGGTCGTCGTCTCGGATGTCATCGAAGACATCCGCTCCATGCTACTGGCCAACGCTAAAGACACTGAGAACGCCATGGAGGTGTTTGATGAAGAATGGCGCGAAATATTAAAAGAAATGGAAGGCGGAGATTATGATGATCTAGAGCGGCAACTCACCCGCAGCGCCAAACGCCTTAGCGGTATTGCCCTGGAGCGACCGCCGCAAAGTGTGCCCATCATCACCCTGGCCGGCGAAATCTTTGTGCGGCGGGATGCCTTATCCCGGCAGTATTTGACCGAACGACTCGCGCAGATGGGGTTTGCCACGGTTTGCTCCCCTGTG
>JBAVYC010000290.1:0-2802 GCA_049698595.1 Desulfobacterales bacterium
TCATGATCGTCAAACCAAGTTGTGTTTTCATCCGTAAAATCGATATTAATTGTTTCCAGCCTGCCTTTCTGCGGATTGTAAACGGTTTTTTCCATATTTCTTCTCCTATCTTTGATTTGCCGGAAAAAGGGCTTACCAGAATGCCCTACAATCAACGATCTCTGCCCGTCCTATAGATTACCATTACCCAAAACCCACTCACTTAGAGCCCTTTGCCGGGCCATCAAGTTTTTTGCGCTTATTTTTCTTGGCCACTTGCATCCGGTAACTTTCCCAACTACATTTGCTCCTCATCATATTGACGTATATCCTTTGTCTAACCGGCTAATTGGTTTTTTTATCAGACTCAATAGCTTTTTTGCCGTGACGCTTACGGGCCTGATCCATCCGATAACTAGTCACGGGCGCGGGAATTTCCAGAATAAATGAGTGATGCACAATGCGGTCTATGGCCGCAGCAGTCGTCAATGGGTCTTTGAAAATTTGTTCCCACTGTGAAAATACCAAATTGCTGGTAATCATCACACTTTTACGTTCGTAACGTTCCGAAAGAAAGGTAAATAGCACCTCCATTTCTTCACGATCCTGCTTGACGTAACCAATGTCATCGAGAATGATTACCGGAAACTTATCCAGTTTTTTGATTGCCAGATCCAGCTCATAATCTCTCTTTGCTCGAAGAAGCCCAGATACCAGTTGCTGGGTTGTAAAAAACAATACGGGAATTTCTCTTTTTATCAATTCATGACCGATGGCACACAGAAGATGGGTTTTGCCTCTGCCGGGTAGACCAAAGGCTAAAACATTTTCAGTTTTGTCCACAAAAGCGCCTTTGCAAAGCTCGGGGACAATGCGCCGGATCTTAGTCGGCATCCGAGCCAGATCAAAACTAGACAACATTTTGTCTTTAGGCAGATGAGATCGTTTCAGCAACCGCTCCAATTTCCTTAGCCGCCGATCTTCGACTTCGATTGTTACCAGCTGCTTTAAAAATCGAATAAAATCCCACCCCCCTTGCTCAGCTTCAGCGGCAACCTGTCTGTATTGTTGCAGTATCGATGGCAGCCGCATGGTTTTCAACAAAATGTCCAGTGCCGGATCTCCCGTGTGATCTTTCATGATGCCACCTCCTTTAGATCCAAAAGGACGTTGTATTCATCCAGATTCACCTGGGGAACTTGCTGTGTCGGAACCGGTTGCTTTTGATGACATACCAACTTTTTGACATGATCCGAACTGAACATGGCTTCGGTTTCCATTAACAAATTCAAGGCGGTTTCAACTTCACACTCCATCGTCGTTGCAGCAAGATAAAGGATACGCAAATATTCCTTGTCGGCATTAAACGGGCTATACCATTGCTGCAGTGAATCATAAGCTTTTGTGAAAATCAGGGTCGGAAAAAGCTCTTTTCGGTAGCGGTAATTTGCAAAAGCAGCAGGTTTATTCACAAGGCTCCATATGATGTGACGATAATTGATGCATTTACCTCCACTGCCTCTTAACCTTTCGATTTCCAACTGAGTCTTGCCAGCGTACAACACATGCAGTTTGTCCTCATAGACCCTTACCGTTACCCACTCACCGACAAGCCTTGAGGGCACCGTATAGACGTTTTTTTTAATCCGGATGGTGCTGCCCTCTCTGACCTTCGCCTCCTCCTCTGTGTATAGCGGCAATCGAGTTACCGGTAACGGTTTCATCACGGCAAGCTCTTGTTTTACTCGGTTGCTTCGCAGTCGGTTGGCTTTTTCTAAAACAGCAAAAATGAAGGCCTCATAATCCTTACGACTGTCAAAATCTCGGCTGCCGCGAAATTCCAGATGTTGATTCAGCCTTCTTTTCAATGCTCCGTTGGACGCTTCCACATCGGCGTTATGATTGGGATCGGCCACCGTCTCAGGTATCATTCCAAAATGATCCATAAACTGTTTGTAATCATCGTTAAAAGGTCTTTTGCCCCTTTGCCCTTTAGCTATCTGATGCGTGGCTGCGGTGGTACCATCCGTGCGATGTCTGACCGGCACTCGTCCCAGTTTTACCAGGCTCGATTGCACTCCCAGCTTAATCGCTTCAAAGGACTCTGAAAAACACACCCGGCCCCATTGCCAATTGGAATAGGTCAATACGCTGTGACAAAACATATGTTTAAAAACTTCACCGCCAATACGCACGCCAAGCGTATTCATATGGGTAAAGTCGGTCTGCATTAATTGACCCGGATGGTGCTGTTGGGCAAAAAATACCTCCTTATCCGGGCCCTGGGTTGCTCTCCAATGTTTAATGCGTCTTTGTAATGTCCTAAGTTGACTCTCCTGATAATGCCCCGGATACGTTTCACATAGATGCTCAAATAAAATTTTGGCTTCAAGTTCAGGCGCATCTTCAAGCCGCTGTTTAACCTCCGGCCAATGCGCTTCAAAGGGATCTTGCCGCGTGCGCCACGTGCGTTCTACCGCTGGCATCTCAGAAGGCAATTTACCCAATTCCAAATACTTAGATGCAGTACGCCGATTCATTCCCGACTTCATCGCGGCATAACTTTTTTTGCCACTCCTGTTCATCTCTTCCATCAGTCTCCTCACTTGTTGATCGGTTATAATACTCAAGCTGTGTACCCTCCTTTTGAAGGGTACTATTACTCAACTTACTGTGTTTATACAACTTTCTTTACTGATGGAGAGCTTGCGAATTTTACTGGTTTTTGTGCATTTGTAATTGTCGTCGCTGTGCATTTATAATTGTCGCACAGGGGCTAAAACGTCGAAAGCAGCGGCGACATTGTGAAATCCAGCGGAGTTT
>JBAVYC010000291.1:0-8742 GCA_049698595.1 Desulfobacterales bacterium
TCTTGATTGCAACCCAGGATTTCTTTAAAATATGGCATGGGGGTCATGGTCGCTGAAAAAAAGATGGCGGCTGTGCAGCGTTTCAAGGCATTTTCCAGCTGGATGGACGGATCGATGCAAAACAGTTTGAGTTTCAGATCTTTTTTTAATCTTTCATAACAGGTCGCGTAACTCTCATCATAGTGTTCCGCTACCCGCATAAATGCCGAGACTGCAAAAAACAAGTCTAGCAGTTCTTCGCGAAACGGAGCTTTGAGGTTAAGGGACAGCCAGCGTTCCGCAATTCCAAGAAATCCGTTCAACATGGGAAACAGCTCATCCGGCGGCTGCTTGGTATGACGCCCGGGGCCGTGTTCTTCACATTTTTTTCTCTCCTTAACCAACCAGGCGTTAATCTTGCCAAGGATCTTATATCCCCGGGGAAGTTTGTGTCGAATGGCGCGACGCACATCCAGCACCGGCTGTTTGAAGATTTCTGCCGAAAACATTTCCCGGGAGCGGTCGACCAGATTATGGGCTTCATCTATCAACAACGTGTAATTATTGTTTTTTTCCTGAAAAAAGCGACGCAAATAGACTCTTGGATCAAAAACATAATTATAATCACATATAATACAGTCCGCCCAGTGTGACAGTTCCAGGGAAAACTCAAACGGGCAGATTTGATGAAACCGTGCCACTGCTTCTACCGCCGGTCGGGTGAAGGCATCCCGCTGAAACATATCTTTTAGGGCCTCATCGATCCGGTCAAAGTAACCACAGGCAAATTCACATTCTTCCGGATTGCAGTCATTTCCGGGTTTAAAGCAGATCTTGTCCTTGGCGGTGATGGTCAGGGATTTAATTTTGAGCTGTTTTTTACGCAATCGATCCAACGCTTTTTCCGCAGCGATCCTTCCGGTGGTGCGGGCCGTCAGATAAAAAATTTTGGCATGCAACCCTTCTGCCATGGCTTTTACCGCCGGAAAAATGACCGCCATGGTTTTTCCGATACCGGTGGCGGCCTGGGCCAGCAGCTGGCCGCCATTTTTAACGGTCCGGTAAACACCCACCGCCATCTCACGCTGCCCCGGGCGGTAATGGCCGAAAGGAAATTGCAGCTTGCGGATGGATTGATCACGTGATAGTTCCCAAGTTACGATAGTTTGTGCCCATTGAAGATAACTGGTGATCAGATTTTGAAAAAATGATTCCAGCTCACTTAAGGCAAACTGCTGTTCAAACTTACGGATTTCTCCGGTATCTACCTGGTAGTAGGTCAGCTGCGTACCAACCGCACTCAAATGGTGTTCCTTGGCGTAAAGGTAGGCATAGCATTTAACCTGGCCCCAGTGAAGGGGATCCTTGTTATTTGCGTAATGTTCCAGGCTGCGGGTGGTTGTTTTTATCTCTTCAACCAATACCCGATTCGGTTCAAGATAGACTCCGTCGATTCGGCCACCGACAGTTAACGTAAATAGCTCGGTTTCAATCTGATGGGAAACGGTAACTTCAGCCGTATAGTTTTTCGGGCGGGATTGTTGAATTTTTTGATGGATTCGAATGGCATCTACCGGACGGGCGGAGGATAAAAATCCAAATGCCAGATCTCCCGTGCGCAAGACATGCGCAACTAAATCCCGAACCGCTATTTTCAGTGATTTCTTCAAAGGTAACACCGCAGTTAAATTAAACCTAAATGTTGTTTACCCGCCGGCTGTTTCAACAAGGTTAATAATAATTAAATTTAGAGGTTTTACCCTATGAAGTCAAGATGCTTAAAATATAGGTTTAATTACAATTAAAGTATTGAAAAATTATGATTTTTTAGTATTCTTGGCTTGACTTTATCTGATTTTATATCCACTAGTAGGACGGTATATACTGATGCGACATTAATTTTTAATGTTTAATTGCATCTTATCGAAAATGTGTTAACCTAAAAAGCTAGGCGTTTGTCATCGATACGCTTGCCTGATTGATTTCAGTTTCCTAATTAAGGGTTAACTGCGGATTCAATTATCCGGAGGGGGGAAGTTTATGACGGATCCAAATCTCCAGCTGGGAAACAAGATTATTCCTATCAAATTACCATCTCAGGCTATATTTAAAGACATCATCGGTCAGGGTTCCGCCATGCAGAAAATATTTCGGATGGTTGGAAAGGTCGCCGAATGTGACACGACCATTATGTTGAACGGCGAGACGGGTACGGGCAAAGGATTAATTGCCAGGGCGATTCATGAGGCTTCGGGTCGAAAAAACAACCCATTTATCCAGATTAATTGCGGCGCAACACCGGAGGGCCTGCTGGAAAGCGAATTTTTCGGATACCGGCGCGGCGCTTTCACCGGGGCCACCGCGGATAAAGCCGGAAAATTCGAAATGGCCAAAGGCGGCACCATTTTCTTAGATGAAATCGGTGACATGAGCGCCGATTTACAGGTGAAGGTCTTAAGGGTGCTTGAAGAAGGTGAATTTGAACGTGTCGGAGGCAATCAAACCATCAAAAGCGACGCCAGAATCATTGCCGCTACCCACCGGGATTTGGAAGAAGAGGTTCAAAAAGGAAGTTTCCGTGAAGATCTTTTTTACCGTCTGTATGTGATACCAATCATGTTGCCGACCTTAAAAGAGCGCAAATCTGACATTCCTTTTCTTGTTTCCCATTTTTTGGAGCAGTTCGGCCGAAAAGTAGACTCACCGCTTGCGAAGGTATCCGAGCCGGCCGTGAAAATTTTGATGAATTATTCCTGGCCGGGTAACGTCAGAGAGTTGAAGAATTTAATCGAAAGGCTTGTTGTTTTACACGAAGGCGAGGCAATATTACCGGAAGATCTTCCCGAAAAACTTCGAATTGAAAATGAGCGGGTAGCGCAGCGCAAATTGGAAGCGCACGGTGGCGGGATTTCGTTCAATACGGCTGTCAATGAGTTTGAAAAAGCACTTATTATCAGTGCACTTGAGAAAACAAACTGGGTAAAAAACAGAGCTGCTCAGCTTCTTAAGATAAAAAGAACAACCTTGGTTGAAAAAATAAAGCGATACAACCTGGAAAAAAATTCTGGAGAGAACCGCTGAAAGATTAGCACGCTGAATCAGATCAGCACTTCTAGGGCCTGATCAGCAAGCCCGGGTGGAGGGAAGTCATGGAGGATTTTGAAATCTTATTTGTGGATGACGACAAGACAATTCTATCGTTGGTTGAGGAGTATCTGACGACCTTTAATTACAGGATAAGTGTTGTTGATAACGGTCTTAAGGCACTTGAGCTAATTAAGGATAAAGATTTTGATGTCGTTTTTACCGATTTTAAAATGCCTGATATCAATGGGCTTGAGTTGCTGGCCGTGATCAAGGAATACCGGCCTTTAACGGAGGTGATTATCGTTACCGGGCACGGCACCATGGAATCTGCCATTCAGGCTATGAAATACGGCAGCTATGATTATATCCAGAAGCCTTTCAAACTCGATGTTCTAAAAATTTTAATTGAAAAAATCTATGAGGAAAAAAAGCTTAAACAGGGAAATATTATCCTGAAGAGCCGGTTAAAAGAAAGGCACAGATTCGATCAACTGGTGGGGATCAGCCTCAAAATGCAGGAAATTTATGAGCAAATTGACCGCATGAGCCGTAACAGTCCCAATGTTTTGATACAGGGGGAAAGTGGAACGGGAAAAGAGTTAACGGCCCATGTGATTCATAATAACAGTGATCGCAGGCAGAAAGCGTTCGTGCCCGTAAACTGTAAAAGTTTTGGGAGAGGATTTTCTGAAAACCAGACGCACGAGCATGCCCTCAATCTGTTTAAAACCTCGGCCGGCGGCGCCATTTTTTTTGATGAAATCACCGAAATTAATCCGGACATGCAGGCCGAAATCAGCCGGGCATATACGGAGAATATTCTGCATGCAGCGCCAGGCGACAATAAGCCGGCGTCCGGCGTCCGTTTATTGGCGGCCACCAACAGAAATTTGGAAGAAGCCGTCGGGCCAGACATTATTGACCAGGGTTTTCTCAATTGCATAAATGACGTTATTATTCAGATGCCTCCGCTCCGCGAGCGCAAGGAGGACATTTGCCTTCTGATTAATCACTTCCTGGACCGGTTTAACGCCAAACGTGAAAACAAGGTTATGAAAGTATCGCCGGATACACTGGACCTGTTGTTGCGATACAACTGGCCGGGCAATGTGATCCAGTTGGAAAATGTGATCGAAAGAGCCTTTGCACTGAAGGTGGACCTGACCATTGAAGTCGAGGATTTGCCGTCGGAAATTAAAACATTCGGAGAGATCTCGAAGATAAATTGAAGTTATCACTAATGTTAAACAATTAATTATTAATTGGTTTTAACTGGGGTGAGATTTGAAGCTTGAGACCTGAACACTCGTTTCAAACTACGCCAAAATGGCACGGTTTTTGATGATTAAACTGGCCGCTTTGGCAGCCGGGTTAAACAGCGAACCGCAGAATATCGAATAACGAATATCGAATTTCGAAGGATGGAAGCGCTGTGCGCTGTCTTTTTATAATAGACACAATACATTCATTCGACGTTCGATGTTGGACGTTCATCAGTTTCTTTTTCGATTACGATCAAACTGGCCGTTCTTTTGGCCGGCAGCCGGACTGAAACCTATATCAATTCATAAGCCGCCGGCATCGATCAGACACGCACCCATCAAGCAAGCTCTCGCGGTAACGGTAGAACCTTTTAAATTCTCATCCCGCTAGATCGGGGTGGCTTATGAATTGAGTTAGAGCTTAATCCCAACAATCTTGATTTACACTCCCAAGCCCCCCACTGAATCCCAATCCCATTAGAAAATCAAAAGTTATACAAAAATATAAAAAAACCCCTTGACACAGATTTTCTGTTTGTTATAGTTCTCGCTATGAACAACTATAAAGATTTCAATAACGCAGAGATCTCAGGGTACCAGCTGGATAAATTTCAGGAACTTATTGCGAAATTGTTTCAGTGCTGCCAGGAGCGGATGCAGTACCAATGCGACCGATTTCAGTTGCCGGATGCAGAGTTTCGATGCTTGTTACTGTTTGGAGATGAACGTTATCTGACGGCCAAAAGTATTGCCCACAGAATGAATGTGGTCAAAAGCCGGGTGTCAAAAATCATTGACGGTCTAATCCGGAAAGATTTAATTCAGCGTATCGCAGACCCCGAAGATTCCAGGGTTAAACTGCTCAGTCTTACCTCCGTGGGACAAAAAAAAATTAATGAAATCAAAAGCTTTATGGAAGATGTGCATGGGCAAGTATTGTCTCAGATGGCGCCGGATCAGCGCCAGACGATGCTGACCAATCTTGATATTCTGAAAGCCTCAATGGAAGCTGTAAAAGAAATGATGGTATGATGGAACCATGATGTTGCCAATCTGGTTCTGTGCCTTCTGCGAGACTGTGCTCAGCAAAGCCGGCCTTGAAAAGGCCGCCAGCACGCTGATAATTTAAGGTCGCAAATTATCGCTGTCAGGTTTCAGAATTGAGAACTTTTAATGCCTAGCCGGCGGCGGAACACCTTAAAACGTCATTTTCTTGAAACCTATATGTTTGCTGATTTAGGCATCTCAAGTGAAAAATTTTTGATTATAAAGTTCATGATATCAACTATAATACGCTGAAGAATTTATAAGCTATTTAAATAAAAAGAAATAATAAGTTAACATCAAAAACAAAGGAGAAGGTTATGGATATGCAAAACTTAGAAGTCCAATTTGATGAATTGAAATCTCAAGTGGAGGCATTGAGCAAAAAGACCGCTGAAAACAAACTGTCTATGATTGTGTTCAGCGGTGATCTGGACAAAGTTCTGGCTGCGTTTGTGATTGCCACCGGAGCCGTTGCCATGGGTATGGAGGTGGTGATGTTTTTCACTTTCTGGGGAACGCCGGTTCTCAGGGACAAGCAAAAGAACGTTGGCGGTAAAGATATGATGGGAAAGATGTTCGGTGCCATGCTGCCTAAGGGGACGGGTGATGTGAAACTTTCCAATATGAATATGGGCGGCATGGGAACAGCCATGATGAAATCTTTGATGAAAAAGAAAAACGTGGCCTCCCTGGAGGAGATGCTGCCCCTGGCCGAAGAGCTTGGTGTCCGTATTTATGTTTGTGAAATGTCCATGGACCTGATGGGATTCAAACGTGAGGAATTCATCGAGTATCAACACATGCAATTTGCCGGTGTTGCCACATTTTTACAAGAAGCCCAGAACAGTAAGGTACAATTGTTTATTTAAATGCAACCGTTCAGGAGGATTAAAATGAGTGACGACGTTCAGGTAACAAAAGTTTTAGACCTAAAAGGATTGGCATGTCCCATGCCGGTCGTCAAAGTCAGCAAAGGAATTAAAGAAGTAGAGGTCGGCCAGATAATCGAGGCCCAAACCACTGATCCCGGTTCGATGACCGATTTTCCGGCCTGGGCAACTACCACCGGCAACGAAATCGTGAAAACCGAACAAGAAGACAAATTGATCAAGTTTTATATCAAACGACTGGTATAGACCTGGGGTGATGAAAATTCACCTGTATTCTTATGCACATAGGCTTAATATATTAAACCGTTTTTGTTCCGCAAATTTGGTTTCCCCGCTTACGCTTCGCTTCAGACGGGATCGCAGACAGGTGTCTGGTTTCAGGTGTCAGGAAAGGTAGACGCAATAGCATATCCTGGACACTGACATCTGAAACCTTACACGCATCAAAAGGAATAATAATAGGATAAAAATTAAGAACCTCGATATGAGAATTTTAACTGAATGTTACAGGAGGCAGCTTTGCAAACACTCATCTACTTTATTTTAGTGCCGATGGTATACATTGCTTTTGCTGTTTTTATTATCGGCACTGCCATCCGGTTGATAAAGATATTCCGGCAGCCGAGACATCCCTCTACATTACAGATTTTTCCCGAAAAAAAACCAACATGGTTGTGGGCCCTTCACGACACATTCTTGTTCCCCAGCATAAGACGGCACAAACCGGTTTTATGGGTTTTCCTAATATTTTTCCATGTAGCCCTGTTGTTTCTTATCATCGGGCATCTGGAGCTGGTGGGAGATTTAAAAATATTTCAGGTTATCCCCCATGATGTGTTTCTGGGTCAAGGGTATGTCGGCCTCATTCTCAGCTTGGCACTACTTTATTTTCTGTTTCGGCGGTTTGCATCGCCGGTTCGGGAACTGTCGGTGCCTGAAGACTATTATCTGCTGATTTTGCTGTTTCTGATCGTGCTCTTCGGCAGTGAGATGGATTGGGCCAGAAGGTGGTATGGCTACGAAGAGATGACGGTTGATGACTATCGGACCTATCTGCTGAGCCTGCTGTATTTAGAACCTGAATTGCCGGAGGCGGTGACATACTCCGGGCATTCCTTTATGCTGGTGCTGCATGTCTTTTTTGCCAATTTGTTTTTGCTGTTTTTTCCGTTCAGCCAGAGTATGCATTCATTTTTGTCATTGCCCATGAATAAATTGAGAAGAGGATAGCGACATGGATCAAAAAACTAGAGACGATTTGCTTCAACTGTTTCAAAGCAAATTGAATGAAGCGATGACCTTTTACCTGGAAACCTGCACGCGCTGCGGAGTTTGCACCGAAGCATGCCATGTTTACGCCTCCATGGGGCAAGTGAAATACATTGCTGCCTACCGGGCTGAGATCATTCGTCGCCTCTACAAAAAATACTTCAAAATGCGGGGGAAGGTCTGGCCCTCTGTGGGTGAAGCCAAGGAATTGACCGAAATGGCCGTTGAAGAGCTATTCGAGGCCGCTTATTCCTGTACCGGCTGCCGGCGCTGCATGGTCTACTGCCCCTTCGGCATCGACACCCAGATGATCATGTCGATTGCAAAGCTGCTGTTAATCGGTGCCAATGCCGAGCCGGAAATTTTGACGATGCTGGCAGACACTTCAATTACAAAGGGCAAATCGTTTGAGCTTTTCAAAGAAGGCTTTCTCGATGGTATTAAGCGACTCGAAGCGGACGTCGTTCAAAAGTGGCAAATGGAAGCCGGGGAGACCGCCATTCCGGTGGATGTGGCTGGTGCCGATCTTCTCTATGTCGCCCTGGCTGGTGCGCATTCCATTATTCCGGCGGCGGCCGTTTTTAACGCCGCCGGGGAAAACTGGACCTTGAGCTTCTTCGAGGCGGTCAATTTCGGTGCCTTTGTGGGCGATCCGACCAAATCCAAGCTGATTTTAGATCGAATCGTCAATGAAGCCAAGCGGTTAAAAGTCAAGGAAGTTTGCATCTGCGAATGCGGTACTGCTTTCCGAGTCATGAAACAGCTTTCCGGCAAGCAGCCCTTCAAGGTGACCGCTATTACCGAAGTGCATGCTCGATATCTGCGTGAAGGCCGCATCAAGCTGGACAAAACCAGGCTCAACGGCGCGATCACCTATCACGACCCATGCCAGATAGCTAGAAACGGCGGTGTGATGGATGAGCCGCGCTATATCCTTCAACACCTGACAAACGATTTTCGAGAAATGACACCGGATCCCAAATACAACTGGTGCTGTGGCGGTGGCGGTGGATTGGTCGCTCTGGGTGAGGAAACGCTGGATTTTCGGATGAAATCGGCCAGGATCAAAGCCGATCAGGTCAAAGACAGCGGGGCGACCATACTGGCAACCGCCTGTGAAAACTGCCATACCCAGCTGAGTAATTTAAACGACCATTACAAAATGAATGTGCAAGTGGAATTTTTAAGTTCCATGGTCGCCGATGCAC
>JBAVYC010000292.1:0-2599 GCA_049698595.1 Desulfobacterales bacterium
TTTTGCTTCGGATTTGATAATTTTGTCGGAATCTATTTTATGCGGCCATCCAGGAAATCCAAAACCTGCCGGCGCTTTTAACTTCTGTTTCATGGCTTATGAATTGAGTTGATTAACAACATTTAGAATTCATTAGGGATCCGGCTATTTTTTTTCCCACAAGGATTCATAGCAGTCTGCAACTTTTCTGACGTATCTTTCGGGACTGAGAATGTTTAGGGCATAGTGTCGGGCAGCATGCGAACATTGTTGCCGAAAGTCATGCTCTCTTGCCATGCTGAGCATGGCGCGGACAAGATCAGCCGTCCGGTCTTCAACGAGGAATCCGGTTTTGCCATCTTCGATGATCTCGGGCAAAATTCCCGTTCTGGATGCAATTATCGGTTTGCCGCAGGCAAGGGCTTCTCTGACCGCCCGGCAGGACCCGTCACTACCAGGGGTCAAAAAAATCTTAAAATCAAAAAGGTTCACCACCTCACTGTAGTCATCTTTTCGATATCCGGTAAAAATCACATTTTTTTCCAGCCCCCGTTGTTTCACCGGCTGTCGGGCGAGGGTGTCAATATGGGTGCCGCGTCCCACGATCAGGAACTTGAAATGGGGGATCTCTCTAACGACCTGTTCAACGGCGTTCAACAGCAAATCAAACTTTCTATGTTTTTGAACCCGGGCCACAATACCGGCCACCGGCTCGCTGGCGGTAACACCAAATTCCGTGAGTAGCTTTTCATTTTTAGATCGGGGGTAAAAACGGCTCCCATCAACGGGAATGTCCACGTGTTCAATCGGTTTGTCGGGCAAAATTTCAGAAAGATGTGCCTGGACTGCCAGGGAGGCCGTCATGATTTTTGCGGTTCGGCCAAACGTAAACCGCTGCCTGGCGGTAAGCGGAGCAGGCTCACCGTCATAACAGGTCCTGATCAGGCGGTCGCCGAAGCCGCTTAACACAGCTATCAGGGCATCGTTGTCCTGATGGCTGTGAATCAGGTCGATTCGGTTATGTGCCACCATATTTTTTAGTGAAAATATGTCCGGAATTATTTTCCAGCTAAGGTGTTTGTTGAGAAACATACCATCAAGATATGCAAGGTCGCGCTCGATGGCCTTACGGTAAAGGTGGCTCTGCAAACCGCGGCGGCGGCGGGCGCAGGCAAAATAAACGTTCATCTTGCCGAAGGCTTCCAGCCAGGATGCCAGGTTCAGGGCATGATCCGCCGGCCCGGTCCACTTGAAATTACTGTAGAGATGTAAAATTTTTTTCACGGTCATGCTAAGTTCTTTTTCCCAAACAGGCGGCGATCCGGCGGCAGGCCATCTGCGTGCCGCCCCTGCGTGCCTGGATAAATTGAAGGGCGGCATCCATTACCTCTTTGCGGGGCGGCGGGCTGGCCAGGTCCTTTAAGAGCAAGTCCGCAACTTGTTTCCAATCCTCCGCTACCCTGAGAAGTCCGGCATCAATGATCTCCCGACCCACCCAGGCAAAGTTATCCCACCAGGGTCCGATGATTGGAATGACTCCACTGACGAGGGCTTCCAGAAAATTTTGACCGCCAAGGGGCGCCAGGCTTCCGCCGACGAATGCGGATTTAGCAAGCCCATAGGCAGACGTCAATTCCCCGAAGGTGTCCCAGAGGATGACATGGCCGGCGGATATCCGACGGTCGACTTTAGATCGCAGGGTGTATCCTATTCCTGTTTGACGCAGAAATTTTTGCCAGGATGGCATGCGGTGCATATGCCGTGGGAATAAACCGACGACAGTCTCCGGGCAAGTGCGAAGGACATCCTGAATAATATTTTGGACAAGGATCTCTTCCGCTTGCCTGACAGAAGCCAGCACGATAAATGGATTTTCGGCTGGTAGAATGGCTTTGAGCTTATGTTTATCACCGTTGCACGATATTGCGGCAGCAATGCGGTCAAATTTGATGTTGGACATGACCTCGATCCCACCCGGACCGAAAAGCCGACCGAACCGATCGGCATCGGCTGGCGATATAGCTAAAACCTTGTCCGGCCGAAGGGTTGGCCAGATTGAAGGCCAAAAATGATACCTTTGAAGGCTTTTTTCAGTAATCCTGCCGTTAACTATTAGGATCTTACAATTTTGTGTTTTTAGGGCCAGCAATAGTCCCGGCCAAATTTCCGTTTCCAACAGAACCATCAATTTAGGTCGCATGGCGGCGATAGCCGCTGCCATAATAGATGGTTTGTCAAAAGGAAAATAGCGAACAGCCGCCTGAATTTGATTCTGGTCTCTATTTAGTTCCGGCAGTGCCAGATTGAGAATGTCAATTCCCTGGCGCGTGTTGGAAGTCAGCAAGATTCGGATAGGTTGCTCCATCTGGAGGGTTTCCAGAATTTCTAGTGCTAAAAAAGATTCGCCAACTGAAGCCGCTTGAATCCAAAGATCTACAACCCCCGGCAACTTGTCTCTCAATGCCCGCTGATGATAACCTTCGGCCAGACGATGATTCAATCTCAGCCAGGGCAGAGCAAGGCTCCAGCAAAGATTGTAAAAAGCAAAAGCAGTTTTGTGAATCCGGTTCATCGATATATCGAAATTGATTTTGTGCATATCGTGGAAAATATGTTTTAT